>JAIYDH010000185.1 GCA_027487585.1 Rubrivivax sp. | reverse complement strand
CGCCCGAGTGCATCGAGCCGGGCCTGCAAGGCCACGTGCACCGGCCCGACCTTGGGCTCGGCGCCGTGCTTGATGGCGTTTTCGACCAGCGACACCAGCATCAGCGGCGGGCAGCCGAGTGCGCCCAGGTCCGCCGGCAGGTCGATGGAGAACGACAGGCGCGGCATGCGCGCCACCATCAGCGCGAGGTAGGCACGTGCGATGTCCACCTGGCCGGCCAGCGTGGCCTCGGCGCCGCCGTCGCTGCGCAGGCGCGGAATCGCGGCGCGCAGGTAGTCAGACAGGCTGTCGATCAGGGCGGCGGCCCGTGCAGGGTCGCTGGTGATGGCGCTGCGCACGCCGGCCAGGGTGTTGAACAGGAAGTGCGGTTCGACCTGCGCCGCCAGCACCGACAGGCGCAGCTCGGCCTCGCGCCGCTGCTGCTGGGCGCGCGCCAGTGCTTCTTCGGCGGCCAGGGCGCGCAGGCCGTCGTGCTCGCGGCGCAGGCGCGGCAGTGCCAGGCCGCCAGCGAGCAAGGCTCCCGCGAACGCAAGGGCCACTTGGGTGCTCAGCGGCGGCGAGGTGCCGTGTGCGTGCGCCGGCATGTCGCTGGGCTCGGGCCCGTCGCCGCGGATGAAGATGCCCACCGACAGCGTGACGCGCCGGCGCTGGCCGGTCTCGTCGACCATGCCCGTCCATTCGGCGATGCCTTGCTTCATGGGCTCGGCGCCCCAGTGGTTGAAGGCGGCCACCGCCAGCACCACCGCGGCCAGCGCGCCCGCCACGGCAGCCAGTTCCATGCGCAGGCCGAGGCCGCGCGCCAGGGCCCAGCGGCGCGCCAGGCCGCCCAGCCAGGGGCCGGCCAGCAGCGGCACCAGCAAGGTGATCGTCAACTGCACGAAGCCGCCCAGCGGCGCCTCGGGCGCCACGCTGGTGAAGGCGGTGCTCATCGTCAGCAGGTACAGCACGCTGACCAGCAGCCCCACCGAGCGGGCCCGGCCCCGCACCCACGCCGGGCTGAACACGGGCCAGCGCCGGTAGTCGGTCAGCCAGCCATGGGCGCGGCCGGCCAGCGCCTCGGGCAGCGGGCGGCCAAGGTCGGTGTCGGCGCTGGCCGGTGGCGGCAAGGGCAGCGTCGCGTGGACCGCTGGGGTTGGGGAGGCAGGCAACTTCACCGGCCGGAAGCTTAAGCGCCGCGCCCGCGGTCGTGGCGCCGCGAGACCGCCGCGTCGCTGGCGCGACGAACACCCCGGCGCAGGCGACGGGCGCGGCAGCGGTAGTAACCTCGCGCCCCTTCGCCGCACGCGCCCAAACCCATCGGAGACACCATGTTCGACACCGCCATCGCCGGCAGCCTGCCCAAACCCGCCTGGCTCGCCGAAACCGGCAAGCTCTGGCCGCTGTGGCGCGGCGAGGGTGCCGATCTCGCGCAGGCCAAGCTCGACGCCACGCTGCTGTGGATCAAGTCGCAAGAGGACGCCGGCCTGGCCGTCATCGGCGACGGCGAGATGAGCCGCCAGCACTTCGTGCACGGCTTCCTCGAGCAGGTCGAGGGCATCGACTTCGCCAACAAGGTCGAGATGGGCATCCGCAACGACCGCTACAAGGCGCTGGTGCCCCAGGTCGTGGCGCCGCTGCGCCTGAAGGGCCGCGTGCATGCCACCGAGGCGCGCTTCCTGCGCGCGCACACCACGCGGCGCACCAAGTTCACGCTGCCCGGGCCGATGACCATCGTCGACACCGTGGCCGACCGCTACTACGGCGACCGCGTGAAGATGGCCTTCGCGTTTGCCGAGTTGCTGAACCAGGAGGCGCGGGCGCTGCAGGCCGACGGCATCGACGTGATCCAGTTCGACGAGCCGGCCTTCAACGTCTACATGGCCGAGGCCGCCGAGTGGGGCGTGGCCGCGCTGGAGCGCGCCATCGAGGGCCTGAGCTGCACGACGGCCGTGCACATCTGCTACGGCTATGGCATCGAGGCCAACGTCAAGTGGAAGGCCACGCTGGGCGAGCAGTGGCGGCAGTACGAGCAGGTGTTTCCGGCGCTGGCCAAGAGCGGCATCCACCAGGTGAGCCTGGAGTGCATCCACAGCCAGGTGCCGCCGGAGCTGATGGCGCTGCTGAAGGGCAAGGACGTGATGGTGGGCGTGATCGACGTCGCCAGCGACCGCATCGAGACGCCCGAGGAAGTGGCCGACACGCTGGCACTGGCGCTGCAGTACGTGCCGCGCCAGCACCTGATTGCCTGCACCAACTGCGGCCTGGCGCCGATGTCGCGCGCCGTGGCCGAGGCCAAGCTGCAGGCGCTGGGCGCCGGTGCGCGGCTGGCCGATCAACGCCTGGGCGGCTGAGCGATGTCGGTGCAGTGGAAGCGGCTGTGGCAGCCGCGCAACCCGATGTTCTGGATGATGGTCGGCTTCAACGCGCTGTCGTCGGTGTGCACCTGGGCCATGCGGGCCCTGCCGTTGAACACCGCCGGGCTGCTGTTGCTGGCCTTCGTGGCACTGCTCAACGTGGGCTGCGGCCTGCTGGCGGCCTGGACCTTGCTGCGCAACGAGCCGCCTGCGGCCAAGCCGCCGCCACCGCCGCCGGCCGACTGAGCGTGCCTGTCGCTGTCGGGCTCCAGGGTGCGCTTCAGGGTGCCAGGTCGAACACCAGCACCTCGGCGTCCTGGCCGTCTTCGAGTACCAGCGTCGACTCCTGATCCAGCCGCACGGCGTCACCCGCTGCGAGCGGGTGCTGGTTGACGCGCAGCGAGCCGCGCACCAGGTGCACGTAGGCGATGCGCGCGGGGTCGAGCGCCAGCTCGGCCCGCTCGGCGCCATCGAACAGGCCGGCGTGCAGGCGCGCGTCGGCGTGGATCGTCACGCTGCCCTGGGCGCCGTCGGGCGAGGCCACCAGCGCCAGGCGGCCGCGCTTGGCGTCGGGGGCAAAGTGCTTCTGCTCGTAGCCCGGCTCGATGCCGCGGCGGCTGGGCATGATCCAGATCTGCAGGAAGTGCGTCGGCGCGTCGGGCTGGTGGTTGAACTCGCTGTGCCGCACGCCCGTGCCGGCGCTCATGCGCTGCACGTCGCCGGGGCGGATCACGCCATCGGCCTTGCCGCCGGCCGAGCCGTTGCCCATGCTGTCCTTGTGCGCCAGCGCGCCCGAGAGCACGTAGCTGACGATCTCCATGTCGCGGTGGCCGTGCGTGCCGAAGCCGGTGCCCGGGGCGATGCGGTCTTCGTTGATGACGCGCAGGTTGCCCACGCCCATGTGTGCGGGGTCGTGGTAGTCGGCGAAGCTGAAACTGTGGAAGCTCTGGAGCCAGCCGTGGTCGGCATGGCCGCGGTCGGCAGAACGGCGTAGGGTCAGCATGGCGGTGCTCCTGTCAATGCGTCCGTGATCGTCTCGCAGCGGAACCCGCGCCGGGTGAAGTCGGCTTCAAGCCCTCGTTCAAATAAGATGAAGCCATGCCCGACCGCAGCGAACGCCCCGAGCACTACCAGGCTCTCACGCCCGAGGCCCTGGTGATGGTGGACACCATTGCACGCACCGGCAGCTTTGCCGCCGCCGCGCGCGAGCTCGGCAAGGTGCCATCGGCCCTGACCTACAGCGTGCGCCAGCTCGAAGAGAGCCTGGACGCGCTGCTGTTCGACCGCAGTTCACGCCAGGCCCAGCTCACCGACGCCGGCCGCGAGCTGCTGCACGAGGGCCGCCGGCTGCTGCAGGAAATGGCCGCCGTGGCCAGCCGCGTGCGCCGCGTGGCCAACGGCTGGGAGACGCAGCTGGCGATCAGCGTCGAAGACATCCTCTCGCACGGCACCGTGTTCGAGCTCGTCGAGGCCTTCTGCCAGGACAACGCCGACTGCGGCACGCGGCTGCGGCTGCGCACCGACGTGCTGGCAGGCACCTGGGAGGCGCTGGTCACGGGGCAGGTGGAGCTGGCCATCGGCATCAGCGGCGAGCACCCCAACCCCGGCGGCATCGAGATGCACAAACTCGGCGACATGCCCTTCGTCTACTGCGTGGCGCCGCACCATGCGCTGGCGGCGCTCGAAGGCCCGCTCGACGACGCCGTGCTGGTGCACCACCGCGCCGTGGCCGTGGCCGATACGGCCCAGCGCCTGACACCGCGCACCGTGAACCTGCTGCCCGGCCAGGACGTACTGACCGTGCCCAGCACGCGCGCCAAGCTCGAGGCCCTGCTGCGCGGCCTGGGCAGCGGCTTTCTGCCCGAAGCGATGGCGCGGCCGCACATCGAGGCTGGCCGCCTGGTGCTGAAGTCCACCGTGCGCAGCACCCCGACGGCGCGCTTGCACTACGCCTGGCGGGCCGAGCGCAGCGCATTGGGCCTGGGCCGCGCGCTGCAGTGGTGGCTGAAGCAACTGGAGAGCCCGGCGACGCGGCGTTCGCTGATCGAACGCCACGTGCACCGGCTCTAGCCCCCGGCATGCAGCCGGCCTACCGCGGCCGTTTTGCGCCGTCGCCCACCGGCTTGCTGCACGCCGGCTCGCTGGTGGCGGCGCTGGCCAGCTGGCTCGATGCGCGCGCGCACGGCGGGCGCTGGCTGGTGCGCATCGAGGACACCGACACGCCGCGCTGCGTGGCTGGCGCCGGCGAGGCCATCCTCGGCCAGCTCGCGGCCTGCGGCCTGCACCCCGACGAGCCGCCGGTCTGGCAGCACACGCGCGGCGCCGCCTACGCCGAGGCCCTGCACACACTGCGCGAGCGCGGCCTCGCCTACGACTGCGGCTGCACCAGGGCCGACATCGACGCCGCGCTGGCTGCCGCCGGCCGCGGCCACCAGCGCTTTGGCGAGCGTGTCTACCCCGGCACCTGCCGCGGCGGCCTGCACGGCAAACCGCCGCGCGCGGTGCGCTTGCGCGTGGACGGCGTGCTGCACTGGCACGACCGCCGGCTGGGCGTGCAGCAGCAGGATCTGACGTCCGACGTGGGTGACTTCGTCTTGAAGCGCGCCGACGGCCTGTGGGCCTACCAGCTGGCGGTGGTGGTGGACGACGCGGCCCAGGGCATCACGCATGTCGTGCGTGGCGAGGACCTGGCCGACAACACGGCGCGCCAGATCGCGCTGCAGCAGGCGCTCGAGCTGCCGCGGCCGCTGTACCTGCACACACCGCTGGTGCGTGCGGCCGACGGACACAAGCTGAGCAAGCAAAACGGCGCGGCGCCGTTGGCACTGCACGACGCGGCGGCGGTTCGTTCGGCGCTGGCGGCGGCGGCGGCTGTGCTCGGGCTGGCGTGGCCGCAGGCTGCGACGCCGGCCGAGGGCCTGGCGGCGGCGGTGGCCGCCTGGGCTGGCATCATCGCGGGCTCTCTTCCAGACCCCCAAGAAGGAATCCGATGAGCCTCCAGATCGAAGACACCGTCGTCGGCAGCGGCGCCGTTGCCCAAGCCGGCCAGAACGTGCGCGTGCACTACACCGGCTGGCTGCACGACCCCGCCGCCGCCAACTCGCGCGGCCGCAAGTTCGACAGCAGCAAGGACCGCGGCCAGCCCTTCAGCTTCGGCCTCGGCCAGGGCCAGGTGATCCGTGGCTGGGACGAAGGCGTGCAAGGCATGAAGGTCGGCGGCACGCGCGTGCTCACCATCCCGCCCGAGATGGGCTATGGCGCACGTGGCGCCGGCGGGGTGATTCCGCCGAACGCCACGCTGGTGTTTGAAGTGGAACTGCTGGGCGTGTAAACGAGCCCCCAAGCTCGCTTTCGCTCCACGCGCGGCCAGAGGCCGCGCCGCTCGGGCCGTCCAAGCCGGCGCAGGCCGGCTTGGAGCCGCGGTCCTCGCCCCCCCCGAGGGGGCCGCCCGCCGACGGCCCGGCAGAGCCGGTTCCGTGGCGGTGGCTGGGCCGGCCTTCGGGATCAGCGGCTCGGCTTGGCCGGGCCGCGGTTGAAGGGCTTGCTGAAGCCGCCGGGCGCGCCGAAGGGCTTGGCACCGAAGCGCTTCGGGCCCGGCTTGGCGCCGAAGCCCGGCTTCGGACGCGCGGCCGGTTCCGGCGTGCGCGGCTCCAGGCCCGTGATGGTGGCGGCCGGGATGCGCTGCGTGGTGAAGCGCTGGATGCGCTGCACCATGCCGAAGTCGCGGCGCTCGGCCAGCGTCACCGCCAGGCCGGTACGGCCCGCACGGCCGGTACGGCCGATGCGGTGCACGTAGTCCTCTTCCTTCATCGGCAGACCGTAGTTGATGACGTGGCTGATGGTCGGCACGTCGATGCCACGCGCGGCCACGTCGGTGGCCACGAGCACGCGCAGGCGGCGGTTGCGCAGCTGCTCGAGCACGCGGTTGCGGCGGCCTTGCGGCATGCCGCCGTGCAGCGCGTCGACCTGGTGGCCCATCTCCGACAAGCGCTCGGCCAGCACCTCGGCGTCGCGCTGGGTGCTGGTGAACACCAGCGCCTGATCAACGTCGCGCGTGGTCAGGATGTGGTCGAGCAGCGCGTTCTTGTGGCGCAGGTCGTCGGCCCAGTGCAGGCGCTGTTCGATGTCGGCGTGGCTTTCGGTCTGCGAGGACACCTCGATGCGGCGCGGATCGCGCAGCAGGTCCTTGGCCAGGTGGCCGGTGGGGCCCGAGAAGGTGGCGCTGAACATCAACGTCTGGCGCGCCGGCGGCAGCGCGTCGGCGATGGCGGTGATGTCCTCGATGAAGCCCATGTCGAGCATGCGATCGGCTTCATCGAGCACGAACATGCCGACGCGGCCCAGCGGCAGGCGGCCGGCACCGAGGTGGTCGAGCAGGCGGCCCGGGGTGGCGATGAGGATGTCGAGCGGGCCCGACAGCGCGCGCAGCTGCGCGCCATAAGGCACGCCGCCCACGATGGTGGCCACGCGCAGACCCGGCACGTAGCGGCCGTAGTCGCCGGCGGCCTTGGCCACTTGCATGGCGAGTTCACGCGTCGGTGCCAGCACCAGCACGCTGGGGCCCTGCGGCACCATGCGCGGGCCACGGGGGCCGCGCGGGCCGCGGGGGCCGTCGAACGAATCCGAGCGCGGCTGTGTGGGAGCATGCTGCTGCTGTTCGGCAGCACGCGAGGCCATCACGCGCATCAGCGCCGGCAGGATGAAGCTGGCGGTCTTGCCGCTGCCCGTACGGCTGGAGACCATCAGGTCGGCACCGGCCATGGCGGCCGGAATGGCATCGGTTTGAACCGACGTGGGAACGCTGTAGCCCGCGACCGACAAGGCGCGGACCAGGGGCTCTGCGAGCCCCAGGTTGTCGAAGGACATGATTTGACCCGGGTAACAAGCGGGCGAGGTTGCCCGCGGCTGGCATCGCCGTCAGCCCGGAGTCACGTAGCGAATGAACGCGTTGCTACTTAGGAGGCCGTAGGAGATGTACGAATGCCCTTGCTTGAAGGGCAGCCGGCGAGTGTAGCCGGTTTCGGGTTTTCACGGGGCCCTCATGAGGCCCTCATGGGGCCGGTGCACGCGTGATGCGCTCCTGCAACGCCGTCCACACCGGCGTCAGCGTGCCGGGCAGGTCGGGCAAGGCGCCCGGCAGCACGCGGCTCTCGGCCGGCGAATGAAAGTCGCTCCCGCGCGAGGCGAGCAGGCCGAACTCGCGTGCGGTGTCGGTGTACTTCACGACATCGGCGGCCCCGTGGCTGCCGGTGACGACTTCCATGCCGCGCCCGCCGTGGGCCATGAACTCGGTGATCAGCGCGTACTCCTCCGTCGGCGTGAAGCGGTAGCGCGCCGGGTGCGCGATGACGGCGATGCCGCCGGCGCCGGTGATCCAGCCCACCGCATCACCCAGCCGCGCCCAGCGAAAGGGCACGTAGCCCGGGTGGCCCGGCGTGAGGTAGCGGCGGAAGACGCTGTGGGTGTCGGGGCACACCCCGGCCTCGACGAGGTAACGCGCGAAGTGCGTGCGCGACACGAGCTCAGGGTTGCCCACATAGCGCAGCGCGCCTTCGAAGGCACCGTGGATGCCCACCTTCGCGAGCCCGGCGGCCATCTCGCGCGCGCGCTCCAGGCGTCCGGCCCGGGTGGCGGCCAGGCCTTGCACCAGGGCCGGGTCGGTGTCGTCGAAGCCGAGGCCGACGATGTGCACGGTTTCGCCGGCAAAGCTGACCGAGATCTCGCAGCCGGTGAGGTAGCCAAGCCCGGCGGCATGGGCCGCCTGCCGGGCGCGGGCCTGGCCGCCGACTTCGTCGTGGTCGGTCAGGGCCCAGAGCTCGACGCCCGCCTCGGCCGCCAGCGCCGCCACGTCTTCTGGAGCCAGCGTGCCGTCGCTGACGGTGCTGTGGCTGTGGAGATCGGCGTTCGTGAGGTGGTGATCCACGGCCGGCGCCGTCAACGTTCGAGCCGCAGCGTGCGGCCGCAGCGTGCGGCCAGCGATTCGTCGTGCGTGACGACGACGAAGGCCGTGCCGTCGCGCGACGCCAGCTCCAGCATCAGTTCGAACACGCTGGCCGCGGTGCCGCGGTCGAGGTTGCCGGTGGGCTCGTCGGCCAGCACGCAGGCCGGCCGCGTGACGAGCGCGCGCGCAATCGCCACGCGTTGGCGCTCGCCGCCCGAGAGCTCGGCCGGGTGGTGCGCCAGGCGCGCGCCCAGGCCCACGCGCTCGAGCATCTGCGCCGCCACGGTGCGTGCCGCGGCCACGCTGTCGCGGCGGATGCGCAGCGGCATCGCCACGTTGTCGAGGGCACTGAACTCGGGCAGCAGGTGGTGGAACTGGTAGACGAAACCGAGATGCCGGTTGCGCCAGACGCCTTGCTCGGCCGCGCTCATCGAGGTGAAGTCACGGCCCATCAGCTCGACGCGGCCGCTGGTGGGCGCATCGAGCCCGCCCAGCAGGTGCAGCAGCGTGCTCTTGCCCGAGCCGCTGGCGCCGACGATGGCCAGCGTCTCGCCGCGCTTGACCTGCAGGCTCAGGCCGCGCAGCACCGTCACGTCGATGGCGCCCTCGCCGCGGCCTTCGCGGAAGCGCTTGTGCAGCTCGAAAGCGGTCAGCACCACGGCGTCGGTGCGCGGCTCACTCATAGCGCAGCGCCTCGGCCGGGTTGACGCGGCTGGCACGCCAGCTCGGGTAGATCGTGGCCACGAAGGCCAGCACCAGCGAGGTCACGATCACCGGCACGATGTCCGAGGCCATCGGCTCGCTCGGCATGCGGCTGATGAGGTAGATGCTGCCGGGCAGGAAGGCCATGCCCAGCGCGCGCTCGATGGCCGGCACGATAACGTCGACGTTGAAGGCCACCAGCAGGCCCAGCGCACAGCCCGCCAGCGTGCCGATGATGCCGGCCGTCGCGCCCTGCACCATGAAGATGCCCATGATGGACCGCGGACTCGCCCCCAGCGTGCGAAGGATGGCGATGTCGGCGCGCTTGTCGGTCACCGTCATCACCAGCGTGCTCACCAGGTTGAAGGCCGCCACCGCGACGATGAGCGTGAGGATGATGCCCATCAGCCGCTTCTCGATCTGCACCGCGTCGTACCAGTTGCGGTTGATGCGCGTCCAGTCGCGCACGAAGACATCGGCGCCCATGCGGTTCTGCAGCTCGGTGCCCGCCAGGCGCGCGTCCATCACGTTCGACAGGCGCAGCTGCACGCCGGTGGGCCCTTCGACGCGGAACAGGCGCGCCGCGTCGTCGACGTGGATGAGCGCCAGCGCGCTGTCGTACTCGTAGTGCCCGGCCGAGAAGGTGCCCACCAGCGTGAACTGGCGCAGGCGCGGCACCACGCCGGCCGGCGTGGTCTGGCCGCCGGGGGCGACGATGGTGATCTTGTCGCCGATGCCGGCCCCCAGCAGCCGGGCGAGCTCGCTGCCGACCACGATGTTCCATTCGCCGGGCTTGAGCTGCGCCAGCAGCGGGGCGCTGTCGCGCGCAAGGTCGGTGACCTTGCCTTCTTCGGCGGGGTCGATGCCGCGCACGACGGCGCCGCGCAGGTCGTCACCGCGGCCGAGCAGCGCCTGCGCCACGACGAAGGGCGCCGCGCCGATCACGCGCGGGTCTTCGGCAGCCTTGGCCGCGGTGGCCTTCCAGTCGGGCAGGGCGCCACCGGCGCTGTCCATCACCTCGACGTGCGCGACCACGCTGAGCATGCGGTCGCGCACCTCCTTCTGGAAGCCGTTCATCACGCTGAGCACGATGATCAGCGCGGCCACGCCAAGCGCGATGCCGAGCACCGAGATGGCGCTGATGAAGGAGATGAAGCCGTTGCGCCGGCCGCCGCGGCCGGCGCGTGTGTAGCGCCAGCCGATCTGCCACTCGAAGGGGCCGTTCATGCGGCTGAAGCAGGGGCGGAGGTGGGGGCACTCATGGGGCGCGGATGCTACCCGAGGGGTCTGCCGCCGACCGTGCGCTGCACGGCGTCACCGGCTGCGGCCGGGATAATCCGCCGATGCACCTGATCGTCCCCTTTGCCGCGCCCTTGCCCGAAGAAGGCCGGGCCGCCGCACGAACGCTGGCGCGCCCGGTGCTGGCCGCGCTGCGCGACCGGCTCGTCGAGCAGGCGCGGGATGACGGCGACGAGTGGTCGCTATCGCCCCCGCACGAGCGCGCCTGGGCCCGCGCCGTGGGCTGGGCCGGTGCCGACGGCGCGCTGCCGTTTGCCGCCCAGGCGGCCGCGGCGGCCGGCATCGACACCGGCGATCTCGCCTGGGCCCGGCTCACGCCCGTGCACTGGCACTTGGGCACCGAGCAGGTAAGCCTGGTCGACCCGGCGCAGCTGGCGCTGGACGAAACCACCTCGCGCGCACTGCTCGAGGCCGTGCGGCCGCTGTTCACCGGCGACGGCTGGCGGATGGACGGCTGGCAGATGGCCTGGGGCGAGACGGGCGCCTGGTACGCGGCCCACGAAAGTCTGGCCGAGCTGCCCACCGCCAGCCTCGACCGCGTGATCGGCCGCAACGTCGACGCCTGGCTGGGCAGCAACACCGCCGCGCGACCCTTGCGGCGGCTCCAGGCCGAGCTGCAGATGCTGCTGCATGCGCACCCGCTCAATTCCGAGCGCGAGGCCCGCGGGCTGCTGCCGGTGAACAGCGTCTGGATCAGCGGCTGCGGCCGCAGCCAGCCGGTGGCGGCAGGCGCCGAGCCCGTGCTCGAGGCAGGCCTGCGCGCACCGGCTCTGGCCGGCGACTGGGCCGCCTGGTGCAAGGCCTTCGACGCCATCGAGGCTGGCGTGCTGGCCGAGCTGCTGGCGCGTGTGGAGCGCGGCGACAAGGTGCAGCTCACGCTGTGCGGCGAGCGTGGCAGCGTCACGCTCGGCGGCCCGCAGCGAAGGGGCTTTCAGCGCTGGTGGCAGCGCTGGGGCCGCACCGAACTCTCCACGTGGATGGAGACGCTGTGAGCGGCCCGCTGCTGCAGCTGCGCCCGGCCTCGCCGCGCCTGAGTTTCGCGCTCGAGCAGCAGGGCGTGCACCCCTTGCTGGCGCGCCTGCTGGCGGCGCGCGGCGTGCACTCGGCCGAGGAGCTCGACACCAGCCCGGCCCGGCTGCTGCCACCGGCCGGCCTGAAGGGCGCGCCCGAGGCTGGCCGCCTGCTGGCCGATGCCATTGCCGCGCAGCGCCGCATCTGCATCGTCGCCGACTACGACTGCGATGGCGCCACCGCCTGCGCCGTGGCACTGCGCGGCCTGCGGCTGCTGGGCGCGGCCCACGTCGGCTACGTCGTGCCCGACCGCGCCGTGCACGGCTACGGTCTGACGCCGGCCATCGTCGAGCTCGCGCGGCCGTTGCAGCCGGGCCTGCTGGTCACGGTGGACAACGGCATCGCCAGCCTCGAAGGCGTGGCCCACGCGCGCGCGCTGGGCATCGGCGTGCTCGTGACCGACCACCACCTGCCGCGCGTTGACGACGGCCAGGTCGTGCTGCCCGAGGCCGAAGTGATCGTGAACCCCAACCAACCCGGCTGCGGCTTCGCTAGCAAGTCCATCGCCGGTGTCGGCGTGATGTTCTACGTGCTGCTGGCCACGCGGGCCGAGATGCGTGAGCGTGGCGCGTGGCCGGCCGGTGCCGAGCCGCGACTCGATGCGCTGCTCGACCTGGTGGCACTGGGCACGGTGGCCGATGTCGTGAAGCTCGATGCCAACAACCGTCGCCTCGTGGCGATGGGCTTGAAGCGCATCCGCGCCGGCCGAATGCAGCCGGGCGTGGCAGCCCTGTTTCGCGTGGCCGGGCGCGAGCCGGCCCGCGCCGCCGGCTTCGACTTCGGCTTTGCGCTCGGCCCGCGCATCAACGCCGCCGGCCGGCTGGCCGACATGACGCTGGGCATCGAATGCCTGGTCACCGACGACGAGGCCCGCGCGCAGGAGCTCGCGCAACAGCTCGACGCCATCAACCGCGAGCGGCGCGAGGTCGAAGGCGGCATGCGCGAGCGCGCCGAAGAGGCCCTGGCGCTGCTGGCCGACGCGGCTGCCGCGCCGCCGCCGGCTTTGGCCCTGTTCGACGAGAGCTTCCACGAAGGCGTGGTGGGCATCGTCGCCGGCCGCGTGAAGGAGCGGCTGCACCGGCCGACCTTCGTGTTTGCGCGTGGGGCCGACGGGCGGCTCAAGGGCTCGGGGCGTTCGATCCCGGGCTTTCACCTGCGCGATGCGCTCGACCTCGTGGCCAAGCGTGAGCCTTCTCTGCTGGCACGCTTTGGCGGGCATGCCATGGCCGCGGGCTGCACGCTGGCCGATGCCGACGCGGCAGCCGTGGGGCGTTTCGGTGCGCTGCTCGAAGCCGTGGCGCACGAGTGGCTGGACGCCGCCACGCTGACGCGCACGCTGCGCACCGATGGCCCGCTCGACCTGCAGTGGTTCAATGCCGAGACCGTGGCGCTGCTCGACGCCCAGGTCTGGGGTCAGGGCTTCGAGGCCCCAGTGTTCTGCGACACCGTGCAGGTGCTGCAGCAGCGCCTGGTGGGCGAGAAGCACTTGAAGCTGCGCGTGCGCCACGCCGGGCAGGAGCGGGACGCGATCTGGTTCAACCACACCGAGGCGCTGCCAGCGCAGAGCCGCGTGGCCTACCGCGTGGGCCTTGATGAATGGAACGGCCGCCAGCGCGTGCAGATGCTGGTGGAAGCCGCCGAGCCGTCCGACTGACCAAGCAAGACCACACGGCCGCAAGACCGCCCGGCTGCAGGGGCGTGCGCGAGCCGGCATCCTAGGCGCCCATGAACCGACTCCGAATCGCCACCACCGCCGCGGCCCTCGCCGTGCTCGCCACCTTCGCTGCCCCGGCCCACGCCCAGCGCACCGAGTCCATCACCCGCGGCCTGCAGGACGCCTGGGCCGTGGCCTTTTTGCCCGATGGCCGCCGCCTCGTCACCGAAAAAGGCGGCAGCCTGCGCGTCATCGCCGCCGACGGCCGGCTCGGTGCGCCGCTGGCCGGGTTGCCGGCCATCAGTGCCGGCGGGCAATGCGGCCTGCTCGACGTGGTGGCCGACCCGGCGTTTGCCACCAACCAGCGCATCTTCTTCACCTTTGCCGAGCCGGGCGAGGGCGGCAACAGCACGGCCGTGGGCCGCGCCCGGCTGACGGGCGCGCCGGGCAGCGAGCGGCTCGAGGAAGTGCGCACGATCTTCAGCCAGAAGCCGAAGATGAATTCGCGCCACCACTGCGGCAGCCGCATCGTGTTCGACCGCAGCGGCCACCTGTTGGTGGGCCTGGGCGACCGCTTCGGCGGCAAGGACGAGGCCCAGAACGCCGCCAACCACCTCGGCAAGGTGATCCGCATCGATGCCGACGGCAAGGCCCCGGCCGACAACCCCTACGCCGGCCGCGCCGGCAGCGCACCCGAGGTCTGGAGCCTGGGACACCGCAACATCCAGGGCGCCGCGCTGCACCCGGCCACCGGCGAACTCTGGGCCAGCGAGCACGGCCCGCAAGGTGGCGACGAGGTCAACCTGGTGCGCGCCGGCCGCAACTACGGCTGGCCCATCGTCACCTACGGCCGCAACTACGGCCTGGGCACGCGCATCGGCGAAGAAGGCCCGCGCGCCGGCTTCGAGCAGCCCTTGCGCCACTGGGTGCCCACCTCGGTGGCGCCCTCGGGCATGGTGTTCGTCACCAGCGACCGCTACCCGGCGCTGAAGGGCAGCCTGCTGATGGGCACCCTGCGCGGCCAGGCGCTGGTGCGCTTGACGATCGACGGCGAGCGCATCACCGCCGAAGAGCGCCTGCTCGAAGGCCTGGGCAAGCGCATCCGCGACGTGCGCCAGGGCCCTGACGGCTGGATCTACCTGCTCACCGACGGCAGCGGCGGCGAGCTGATGCGCTTGCTGCCCTGAGCGCGCGGGTGGGCGCAGGCGCCGCGCCTGCGCTCAAGCCACGCGCCCGAACCACCAGACCGACAGCCCGACCGCGATCACGCTCAGCAGCGCGCCCAGCGCCGCGAACAGGCCGCTGATCTCGGTCTCCTTGCGCTCCACCACCATGCGCGAGCTCAGGCCCTCGTAGACCTTCTTCAGGTCGTCGGCGGTGCCGGCGTAGAAGTACTCGCCGTGGGTCAGCACGCTGACGTTCTTGAGCGTTTCTTCGTCCAGCCGCACGCGCATGCTCCAGCCCTCGAAGCCGATGATCTCGCCGCTGGTGGTGCCGATGCCCACGGTGTAGACGCGCACGCCGCGCTCGGCGGCCATCTTGGCGGCTTCCAGAGGATCGGGGCCCGTGGTGCGCTGGCCATCAGTGAGCATGATGATCGCGGCCGAGGCGTACGAACCCGGCGCCACCGGCTTGAAGGGCGGCGCGTCGGGCTTGCGGATGTCGTTGTTGCTGCCAGGAAAGTTGCGCTGACCGGTGACGTGCTGGATCTCGATGCCGTGGTCCGGAAACAGCGTGGCCAGGCTGAGGATCACGCCGCTGCCGGTGGCCGTGCCGCGCTGGAGCTGAAAGCGGTCGATGGCGGCCAGCACGTCTTCGCGGCTCACGGTGGGCGCCTGCACCACGGCCGCGGTGCCGGCGAACGACACCACGCCTACCTTCACCTCGCGCGGCAGCCCGTTGACGAAGGCCTTGGCGGCCTCCTGGCTGGCCACCAGCCGGTTGGGCTTGACGTCTTCGGCGCGCATGCTGCCCGAGACGTCCATGGCCAGGATGATGGTGCGCTCCGACAGCGGCAGCGTGATGACGGCCGTGGGCCGCGCCGCCGCCAGAAGGCCGGCGGCCACCGCCAGCAGCATCAGCGCCGGTGGCACGTGGCGGCGCCAGCCCGGGCCGCGCCCGAGTGCCAGCTTGGCCACCTGCACGCTGGCAAGGCGCACCGTGGTGCGGCGCTTCTTGCGCAGCAGCCACACGTAAAGCAGCACCAGCAGCGGCAGCAGGGCCAGCAGCCAGAGCATCGAGGGCCAGATGAAGGTCATGGCGGTGTCGCTCGGCAGGGTTCGTGTCAGGGTGTGGGCATCGGCGCCGCGCGTTGCAGCTCGGCCGGCGCACGGCGCGGCCCGGCCACGCGTGCGCGCTGGCGTTTCAGGTCGGACAGGCGCAGCAGCACCTGCAGCAGGTCGTCATCGGTGGCGAGCTCGATGACATCGGCCCCCGAGCGCGTCAGGCCGTCGATCAGCGCTTCTTCCTGCTGCGCGGCGATGGTTTCGTAGCGCTCGCGAAAGGCCGGGTCGGTGGCGTCGATGAAGAGCTGCTCGCCGGTTTCGGCGTCTTCGACGGTGACCAGGCCCACGTCGGGCAATTGCATCTCCATCGGGTCCCACAGCCGCACGGCCACCACCTCGTGGCGGCGCGCCAGTCGCGCCAGCGCCTGCTGCCAGCCCGGCGTGGAGATGAAGTCCGAGACCACGAAGACGAGCGAGCGGCGCTTGATCACGCCGTCGGCGAGCTGCAGCAGTTCGGTCAGCGAGGTGCCCTCACCGGTGCCGGTGGCCTTGCCCTTGAACGGCGCCGCGGGCGCCTGCGTGCGGGGCGCGCGCATGCGCGCCAGCAGCTCCAGCACGTGGGTGCGGCTGGTGCGAGGCGGCAGCACGGTGTCGACGCGGCTGCCGTACAGCATGGCGCCGACCCGGTTGCCGTGGCGCGTGATCACGCGCGCCAGCGTCGCCACGAAGCCGGTGGAGACGGCCAGCTTGGTGACATCGCCACTGCCAAAGTCGACGCTGCCCGAGAGGTCGAGCAGGAACCAGGCGGTGAGGTCGCGGTCTTCGAGGAACTGGCGCACGTAGGGCGTCTGCAGCCGTGCCGTGACGTTCCAGTCGATGTGGCGCACGTCGTCGTGCAGCTGGTACTCACGCAGGTCGGCGAGGTCGACGCCGCCGCCGCGGAAGAGGGTGCGGTAGTCGCCCTGCAGCAGGCCGTCGAGGCGCCGGATCACCGTCCACTCGAGCTTGCGCAGCAGCGCGTCGGCGTCGGTGGCCGCCGGGTTGGGCGCGATAGTGGCTGCGGGGCTGGTGGCCATGCTGAGGCGGCAGTCAGGCCTGAGGGTGCGTGAGCGGCTTGTCGGGCGGCGCCACCTTCTTGAGGATGCGCTCGATCAGCGCATCGGCGCTCACGCCCTCGGCCAGCGCCTCGTAGCTGAGCACCAGGCGGTGGCGCAGCACGTCATGCACGAGGTCGGTGATGTCCTCGGGCAGCACATAGCGCCGACCGCGCATCATGGCCATGGCCTTGCCGCCTTCGACCAAGCCGATGGTGGCGCGCGGGCTGGCGCCGTAGGTCAGGTGCCTGGCCGCGTCGGCCAGGTCGTACTTCGCCGGGTTGCGCGTGGCGCCCACCAGCTTGACGGCGTACTGCATCAGCGCCGGGTCGCAGTACACGGCGCGGCACTCGCGCTGCATGGCGGCGAGCGCGTGGGTGTCGGTGACGGCCGAAATGTCGACCGGCGCGCCCGTCACGCGCTCGGCGATGACGAACTCTTCTTCCTCGGTGGGGTAGTCGACCAGCACCTTCATCATGAAGCGGTCGACCTGCGCCTCGGGCAGCGGGTAGGTGCCTTCGGTCTCGATCGGGTTCTGCGTGGCCATCACCACGAAGGGATCGGGCACCTTGTGCGTTTCACCGGCGATGGTGACCTGGCGCTCCTGCATCACCTCGAGCAAGGCGCTCTGCACCTTGGCCGGCGCGCGGTTGATCTCGTCGGCCAACAGCAGGTTGGCGAACACCGGCCCCAGGCTGGTGCCGAACTCGCCCGTCTTCTGGTTGAAGATGCGCGTGCCCACCAGGTCGGCCGGCACCAGGTCGGGCGTGAACTGGATGCGCTTGAAACTGCCGCGCACCGTGCGCGACAGCGTCTTCACCGTCAGCGTCTTGGCCAGGCCCGGCACGCCTTCGACGAGCAGGTGGCCCTGCGCCAGCAGCGCCACCATCACGCGCTCGAGGAAGCGGTCTTGCCCCACGACAACGCGCTTCACTTCGTAGAGGATGCGCTCCATCAGCGCGGCGTGGGCTTGGGGTTCGGTGCTCATGGAAGATAGCTCTCCGGGTTCTAAAACGGCGGCATGCCGGCGGTGAAACTCAGAAAGGCGGCATGCCTGCCGCCTGTGCGGCGTTCTCGATGGGCACCGCGAAACCGATGCCGATGAAGGTGCGCTGCTCGCTCGGGTTGAGGATGGCGGTGACGATGCCCACGACCTGGCCGTCCATCGTGACCAACGGCCCGCCGCTATTGCCCGGGTTGGCGGCGGCGTCGAACTGGATCAGGTTGGTCAGCGTGCGTTCGCCCTCGGCGCTGCGGAACTCGCGCTTCAGGCCCGACACCACGCCGTAGCTGACGCTGGGGCCGAT
>JAIYDH010000131.1 GCA_027487585.1 Rubrivivax sp. | reverse complement strand
GCGCGCAGCCGCTGCATCAGCGTGTAGGCCAGCGCCGCCAGCAGCAGCCGGAACTGGTTGGCGATGAAGCGCGAGCAGCTCGCCCGCGTGCCGAACAGGTCCAGCTGCGCCTCCTTGATCCGGTTCTCTGCCTCGCCGCGCTGGCAGTACAGGCCGTCATACAGCGCCTCGGTCTCGCCCTCGAGGTTGGTGACGACGAAGTGTGGGTTGGTGCCTTGGTCACCGTACTCCATCCGCATGACGCGCCGCTTGATCACCGCCGCTGCGTGCCGCGCGCCGCCGATCTTGCTGGGCCGCAGCGCGCACGCCAGCATCGCCTGGCCGCAGAACACGTACAGCGGCAGGTAGCAGATCCTCGTAGCCGCAGCACAGCCCGTTCAAGCGCTGCGCCAGCAGATCACGCAACGGGTGCGTGATGCGCTGCGGGTCGCGCGGATCGGGGATCGCTGCAGCCGCCGCCCGGCTCAAGCCCAGATGCTCGTCGACCTGGCGCAACAACAACAGCCCGCCGTCGCTGCTGAGATCCCCGCCGCTGAAATCGGCCTCGATGACGCGGCGGCCGAAGCGCCCGAAATCGATCTTGGCATCCGTACACTTTGGCATCGGCAGTTCTCGGTTGGCATAGGGGGTGAGATACCCATGACAACGCGCTACGGCACGAGGCTGCCGACCTGACCAGTGATGAAATCTGGTTCTTCTGGGTTTCGTGTGGGTGACCTGGGGAGCGAGAAGGCTAGGGTTCGCCCTAGCCACCACGGCCAGGCTGCCCTGAACCAAGCTCGGGTAGTCCTGGCAGCACTGGAGCTGAAAATCCTTTTCTATCAAGGACTTGGCATCGCCGAGGCAGTTCAAGGCAACCCTTGTTGGCGTGTTCCAGGGCCGCTACCGAGGTTCGCCTAGGCTTCGGCAGCTACCCACACAGAAGTCTGAAGAACCTGAAATCTCCGGGCTAGGCTCAGTGGTGGTTGCAATGCGTGCGATCCTCTTGAGATTGGATCACACCTGGATCAAGCCGCCCTTCCAGCCGCGGCATGATCACGGGAGACATCCGCGTGCTCAAGCAAGAGCGTGGACTGGGTGGCCTGCTGAGCCCCTACGACAAGGCCAGCGCCGCGGCGCCCCAGCCCACCGCCGCGCCCAGCAGCGCACCGGCGGCTACCTCTAGCCGGGTGTGCCCGATGCGGTCGCGCAGAGGCGGCGCGTCATGGCGCAGGGCATTCAGCGCCTCCGCATGCCGGCCCACCTGGCGGCGCAGGCTGGTGGCGTCGAGTACCACGATGAAGGCCAGCGTCACGGCCACGCCGAAGGCCGGGTCTGCGATGCCGCGGTGCGCCCCGATCAGGGCGACCATGCTGGTGACGATGGACGTATGGTTGCTCGGCAGTCCGCCGTAGCCGATGAGGTCGAAGGCCAGTCGTCGCGCCCGCACGCTGTTTACCGCAAACTTCAGGGCGCCGGCCGCCGCCCACGCCACGAACGGAGTGACCAGGTAGGCCGCGCCGACGTCGCTCACGCCTTCACCCAGCCCAGCAGCCCGGCGGCGCTGACCGTCAGCCACAGAAGCAGCGTCAGCTGCAGCGGTCGGTCGGTCAGCAGCAGGTCGGTGGGCGACTCGCCGGCGTGCCCGGACTCCACCACGTACCAGTAGCGGAAGAAACCGAACAGGACGAACGGCACCGACAGCGCCAGCTCCGGCCGCACCAGCGCCACGAATAGGCCGTAGAAAACGAAGGCGCTGATGGCGGCCATGAGCGCAAACTTGTCCAGCATCGGCACCGTGTAGGTGCGCAGCACCGGCCGCGCCGCTTCGCCCCAGCTGCGCAGTTCCTCGCGTCGCTTGATGGCCGCCAGGTACAGCGCCAGGCACAGCGTGGTCATGAACATCCACATCGAGAGGCGGATGTCGATGGCCTCCGACCCCGCGTACACGCGTGCCACGAAGCCAGCTGCGATAGTAAAGAGGTCCACCACCGGCATGCGCTTCAAGCGCGTGGTGTAGGCCAAGTTCAGCAGCAGGTAGAACACGATCACCGGCATCGCCCGCGGCACCACCAGCCAGCCGGTGACGGCCACCGCCAGCAGCAGCGCGAAGGCCACGCGCGCCTGCGCCAGCGGGATGTGGCCCGCCGCCAGCGGCCGAGTCAGGCGCTTGGTCGGGTGCCGGCGGTCATTGTCGACGTCCAGCAGGTCGTTGAACACGTAGATCGCCGAGCAGGCAAGGCTGAAGTATGTGAAGGTCAGAAGCGCCGCTCTCACGGCGTCGGGCTCGACGAAGGCGCGCGAGAACAGCAAGGGCGCGAATACGAAGACGTTCTTCGTCCAGTGAGTCGGCCGCAGCAGACGCAACCAGGCGTGCGCGCGCCCGGCGGCTCCGGCAGGGTCCACCAGCATCGTCACAGCAGGCGACTCACGAGCCCGAGGATGCCCTGCTTCACCGCCGAGCGGTGGTGGCTGAGCCCGGACTGCCGGAGTACCTCGTCTCGGCGCGAGAGATACCAGTCGTAGCTCTCGACGATCATCTGCGCGTTCGAGTAGCGCGGCCGCCAGCCCAGCTCGCGGCGTGCCTTGGCGATGTCAAAGTACATCGAGCGGCCGTACATCAGCGAATGGTAGGGCCCCAGCGGCGACAACCCCAGCGCGCTGGCCGCGCGCATGCCCCAGACCGCGGGCGACATCGGCACGCCGACGACGCGCGAGCCGGTGCCGGCATGGGCGCAGAGGCCTTCAAGCAGCTCGCGCATGGTGCCGAACTGCTCGGCCCCGCAGTTGTAGAGCGTGGCACTGGGCCGCCGGGCCGCGGCCACGCAGGCGGCGGCCAGATCGTCGGCGTGCACAAACTGGTAGCGGTTGTCGCCACGGCCCAATACGGGCAGATTGCGGCCCAGTCGCACCCACTCGAAGATGATCTGGAAGATGCCCAGCCGGCCGGCGCCCATGATCGTGCGCGGCCGCACGATGCTCACGTCCAGCCCTTGCGCCGCGAACTCATGGCAGAGCAGCTCGCCGCGGTGCTTGGCGCGGCCGTAGGCCTCGTCGGGCTTGGGTGGCGTGCCCTCGGTTACTGGGTTGGTGTCGGGCACGCCGTAGACCGCGCTGGACGAGGTGTAGACGACTTTAGCCACACGCGAGCGCTGCGCGGCCTGCAGCATGTGGCGCGTGCCGTCCTCGTTGACGCTGTCGAACAGCGCGCGGTCCTTGGCCAGCGGCACCTGCGCCACGTTGTGGAAGACCCAATCCATGCCTTCGCTGGCCGTGGCGATGGCCGCCGGATCGCGGATGTCGCCCTCGAAGAACTGCACGTCGGCCGGCCGGTCCCAGGCGTCGTTCAGGTCGAACACCGCCACCGCGATGCCCTGCTCCCGCAAGTGGCGCACGAGCAGCGTGCCGAAGTAGCCCGAGCCGCCGGTGACCAAGGCGCGCGTCATGCCGCGGCCTCCAGTGCGCGGGCGTCGTGGCGCAGCAGCCACTCCACGCTGCGCCGCATGCCCTCGCGCAGCGCGACCGGCGGTTCGTAGCCGAGTTCGGCGCGCGCGCGCGCCACGCTGCAGGCAATGGTCTTGTTCATCTCGGACAGCACGTGGATCTTCTGGTGGTAGACGCCCAGGCCCTGCAGTGCACGGTCGCACCAGTAGGCTACGTCGCTGGCCAGTTCGGGCAGGCGTAGGCGGCCGTGGCGGCACTGGATGCGGAAGTCCTGCTCCAAAACCTGCTCGACGGTGGCGATGATCTCGTTCATCGAGTACGGCCGCTCGTCGGCGATCCAGTAGACGCGGCCGGGTGCCGCCGGCGCGTCGGCGGCGCGCAGCAGCCCCAACGCGAGATTGCCGACGTAGGCCATCGACCGCATGTTCGTGCCGTCGCCCACCAGCGGCGCGCGACCGTCGCGGATCATGCGGAAGAACAGCGTCTGCCGCGCCGGCTGGAACGGGCCGTAGAACCACGGCGCGCGGACGCGCACCGTTGGCAGGCCTGTGTCCTGCTGCAGCTGCATGAGGGCTTGCTCCATCTGCATCTTCGAGCGGCCGTAGTGCATGTAGGGGTTGAACGGCGAATCCTCGTCGAACACATGGTCCGGCGTCGGGTTGCAGCCTATGGGCGAGTTTGAGGACACCACTACCGCCCGCCGCACCCCGGCGCGTTGCGCGGCCTGCAGCACGGTGAGCGTGCCGCGCACGTTGACGTCGTAGAAGTCGGCCACGCGCGCCGGGTGGATGACGCCCACCGTGTGGTGCAGCACGGCACCTTCGGCGCCGTCGAGCAGCCGTGCCATGGCGGCGGCGTCGCGCACGTCGCCCACGACGATCTCGGCCCGCTCGCCCAGCCTGGCGAAGGCCGGCGCAGGCTCGCCCGGCGCGAGCAGCAGCCGCAGCCGCCCTGCGCCTGCAGGCGCCTCCGCCACGCCGAGGTCTTCGCCCGTCATCAGCCCCACCAGCGCCCTCCCGAGCCAGCCGCCGGCACCGGTGATCACCGCATCGATGCGATCAGTCGCCACTGACCGACCCCTGCTGGAGGAAGTGCGCCACGTTGCGCCGTGCCAGAGCCATCAGCGTGCCCTGCGGGTTGACACCGAGCGCCGTGCACATGAGGCTGGCGTCATTGATGTGCAGCCCGGGCTGGCCGCGGACGCTGCCGAAGGAGTCGGTGCCGGGCGCGTCCTCTGCGCGGCCGCTCATCGCGCAGCTGCCCATCAGGTGGATCGTCATCACGCGCAGATGTTCCTTTCGAAGGTCGAACCTCAGCCGCCGCAGCTCGCTCAGGCTGTGCACGGCGCCGCCGCCTTGAACGCACGGGTACAGGGCCACGGCGCCGGCCCCGAACAGGCAGCGGCCCAGCAGCTCCAGCCCGTCGAGCAGGTCTTCCACGCCAGCGTCGCCCAGCGCGTAGTCGACGACCGGGTCGCGCAGCAGCGGCAGCGTGCGTACGCTGCCGCGGCCGGCCACCGCCATCGCATAGTACGTGGCCATGTGACGCCAGTGGCGCTCGACCAGCGGCGCGCCATCGGGCAGGTCCATCAGCGCCAGCCGCAAGTGCGCCGGCGTGCTGACCGAGCCGCCGAAGCTCAGCCGCGGCGAGAACTGCTTGACCTGGTGCACCGGCACGCCCATGCCCGGGCCGTTCACCGGCTCAGCAAAGCGCGCCACGATCTTCACCGTGGGGTGCAGGTGCAGCGGGCTCGCGCTGCCGGCGAGCAGGCCGCTGCGCCGCAGCAGGTGCGGCGTGGCCACTGCGCCGGCACAGACGAAGACATGCCGCGCACGCGCCAGCAGCGCCACGGGCGCCTGGCCGTCCGTGCGCCCGTGTACCTGCCACAGGCCGGCGCGGCGCTGCAGCCGGGTGACCTGCACGCCCGGCAGCAGGCGTGCGCCGGCCGCCAGCGCACGCGGCACCAGGGTCTGCGTCATCGACTGCTTCACCGGCGCACCGTCGGCCGGGTAGCGGTACCAGCGTGGCACCTCCTGGCAGTGCCAGCCCAGCGCGTGCGCACCCCGCGCGAGCGTGAGCGAGGCCGCCGGCAGCGTGCCGGGCGGCATCAGCCCGACGCCGAGGTCGGCCTCGGCGGCCTCGAAGTGCGGGCGCAGCACCTCGGGCCGCAAGTCGGCCACGCCATGCTCGCGCGTCCAGCGCTCCAGCACTTCGGACGGCGCGCGGTGGTACAGGCCGCTGTTGACTTCGCTGCCGCCGCCGACGCAGCTGCCCTCGGCATAGGCCACCGAAGGCTTGCCCAGCGCCACCGAGATGCCGCCGTGGCGGTACTTCTGTCGCATCTCCAGCGGCGAGAAGGGCTCACATGAGTCGAGCGCGTGGTGCCCGCCGCGCTCCAACAACAGCACCTCTCGCCCGGCTTCGGCCAGCAGCGCGGCCGTCGTCGCGCCGCCCGGCCCGCTGCCGACGACGACCACCTCCACCGCGGCCGTCATGGCATCCCCTCACGCAGCGACGCATCGGCCAGGCTGAAGACCACCAGCGTCTCGTGCAGGCGCACGAAGTCACGCAGTGCCGACATCCGCGACGCGCGCCAGGCGTCAAGCACGGCCTCGCGCTGCGCGTAGGGCAGCGCGTGGAAGGCGCGGCCGTGGCGCAGCCGTGACGAGGCGGCGAGCAGCCGCGTCAGCGCGCCAAAGGCGAGCCCAAAGTGGGCCGGCATGTCGCCGAGCTGCGCGTCGACGAATCGGCACGCCTGGTTGCCGCGGCCATCAACGAGCGCACCCAGGCCGCCGTGCCGGCGCACCAGCGTCAGACAGAGCGCGGTTCCGGTGCGCCGGGCGCTCACTCGCGCTCCCTGCGTCGCAAGGCCAGGCCCACGCCCACCGCCAGTACGAGGCCGGCCACCGGCGACCAACGTGTGAAGCGCCAGCTCACCGGCTCGTACTGCAGGTGCAGGCGGCCCTGCGCGCCGGGCGGCAGGTCCAGCCGCACGAGCGCACCGCGCCAGGGCTGCACCGGTAGCGGCTGGCCCGCGAGCGTGGCGCTGTAGCCCGGCCACCAGACACGGGCGAAGACCAGCGTGCGTGCGGCGACGGCCGCGTCGACGTCGAACCACTCCTCGCGCATGCGCGGCGCCTGCGCCAGCCGTACCGTGCCCGGCTGCGAGACATGGCTGAGCGTGCCCTGCAGCGCAGGAGGCCGGCGCGGCTCCAGCACCACCCGCTGCTCGTCGAGCGGGCGCTGTGCCAGGCCGGCGGACTCGATCAGCTCGTCCAGCTCGGGGCTCAGGTCGCGGGCGCGTACGAAGATGCGGCCGATGCCGAACAGCTCGTGCACCTTCGCGCCATCGATCCCGGCATCGGCCGTCAGGTTGCGCACGGTTCGCACCGGGTGGAAGAATCCGTGCGGCGACTGCGACGGGAACCACTCGCGGATGCCCACGTGCCCCACGGGCGAGTAGCCGTTGGCGCTGCGCAGGCCGTACCACAGGAACTGCCCTGACTGTAGGTCGGCCGCGCTCGCCTTGCCCGAGCCCTCGAAGCCGGCCAGCCCGACGGTGTAGCCCGCACCTTCGGGCTTGGCGATCGTGTCGGGCAAGTCGGGGTCGGGCCAGTAGCCGTAGGCCATCGTCGGCCACGTCACGTGCAGGATGGCCCAGGCCAGCACGCAGGCCAGTGCGTGCACCGGCAGCGCCTGCGCGGACGCCCCCCGACGCAGCGCCACCAGCGGCAGCAGGCCGAGCAGCAAGAACATCATCACCAGGCCGATGCGGTCGGCGGTGAAGACCACGCTGTCGGCCGAGAACAGCTGCACGCAGGCGAAGAACACGAGCGCGGCCAGGTAGCGCCGCTGCCGCTGCGGGCTCAGGTCGAACGGGGCGGCCGCCAGGTGCGCCAGCACCAGCGCGGCCACCAGCAGGCTCCACGCGGGCAGGAAGCGTAAGGGCCAGCGCACCGGGCCGAAATGCTGCGGCGAGAAGGCCAGCAGCAGCAGCAGCAGCGCGCCCACCGCCACGATGCGCAGCGCGCCGGTCATCGGGAGCCAGCGGCGGCACAGCATCAGCACCGGCAGCGACAGCACCGTCGCGTAGGCCAGCGGCAGCGGGAAGTAGCGGTAGCCGTCGAACCAGCGCAGGTAGGTGCCGTACAGCGGATTGAAGTGGTTCACCACGTGTCCCCACGACGGAACGAGGAAGTTCCCCGAGTTGGTGACCACGCTCGGCCGGTCGTGAACGCCCGCGGTGGCCACGTATTCGGCCATCAGCGGCAGCGCCGCGACCAGGATCGCGGCGACCAGCACCGACACCAGCACCGCCGCGCGCTGCCAGCGGCGGTGCTCGAACAGGTCGCAGGTCAGTGTGACTGCGAAAATCACACCCCAGGCCAGCTGCGGCTGCGTGCCTGCCGACGCCATCAGGCAGCACAGGCTGCCCACCGCACCAGCATAGGTCGCAGGCCGCATGGATGCGTGCAGCTGCAGCAGGGCCGCCAGCGCCACCACGAACCAGGCGTGCGCGCTGGCCAGGTTCCACCACGACGCCGCGAAGAAGTACAGGAAGACCGGATGCGTGGCCGCCAGGAAGCCGAGCAGGCCGCGGTGGCCCGGCCCGAGCCCGAGCACGCGCCCGAGCCAGACGCCCCCCAGCATGGTGAGCGCGATGTTCAGCCCCGCATTGGTCTGCGTGGCCCAGAACAGCGAACCCGACAGCGCCGCGACGAGCGAGGTCACGATGGTCTGCGGCGCCAGCGGCGACAGCACCATGTCGACCAGGATGTTGCCGCCCCAAAAGGTCTGCGTCGTCAGGATCGGCCACTCGCCGGCGAGCCATAGCCGGCCCATCTCGCGATAGAACGGCAGGTTCTCGTTCGCTGCATCGTCGATGCGGAAGAAGTTGGGGTACACCAGCTGCGGCAGCGCCAGTACCAGCAGCGCGGTGGCCAGCAGCGCGCCTGCCTCGGCCCAGCGCGCGCGCGTCACGCCGCGCGCCCCGAGCGCCGCGCCCAGGCACAGCCGGCCAGGGAGCAGCCGGCCGCCACCACAACACCGGTCGTGCCATATGCCACCGAGAGGGCGAGCGCCGCCTCGGGCGCCACGCCCAGCTGCGCCAGGCCGACCACCATGGCCCCTTCGCGGACGCCCCAGCCCCCGATGGACACCGGCAGCGCAGCGACCATGAAAACGATCACCAGCACGGCCAGCAGCAGGCTGACCTCCGACACACGCAGGCCCAGGCCCAGCGCCAACATCAGCGCTTGCGCCAGCGACATCAGGTGGATGGCCACGGACAGCGGCAACACCTGACGTCCGCGGCCGTGGAGCAGGCCGCGGTGCAGGTCGGCCACGGTCACGGCCAGCGCGCGCGGCAAGGCCACCCTACCGAAAGCTGGCAGCCACGGCAGCATTGCTGCGCAGGCGACTGCCACCACGCAGCCCAGGGCCATCAGCGCAGGCAGCATGAGCGCCAGCGAGAGCAGGCCGGCAAGCCAGAGCAGGCCCGCCGCGCCCACGCACAGCAGGCTGAGCGCGGTGAGGCCCGCCACCCGGTCCGCGACGGCGCTGCGCAGCGACGCGGCCCAGCCCACGTGCCGGCGGAGAGCGTTGATGCGCACCACGTCGCCCAGCACTACCGACGGTAGGAACAGGCCAGCGAGATAGGACAGGCTGTTCCAGCGAAAGGCGCCCGACGCCGGTTCGTGACGGCCGCTGACGGCGTGCACTACGCACTGCCAGCGCCGCGCCCACGCGGCCATCTGCGCCAGGCCCAGCATCAGCACCGGCGCCGCCCAGCGCGGGTCCAGCTGCGCAAGCTGCCCGCCGGTGGCCGCGAGGTCGGTACGCGACAGCGCCCAGCCAAGCGCCGCCCCGGTCACCCCGACCTGGGTGGCGACGAGGAGCAAGCGACGCAGGCCGCGGGCGGTGGAAGACGCGCTGTCAACGGCGGGGATCTGCATGCACCGACGACTCGCTCGCTCGGCGGCGAGAGGTATGAGGTTGGACCGGCAACGCCCGCGCGCGGGCCGTGGCGCCCCGGCGGGCGCCGTCTCGCGGGCACTGTAGCAGTGGCCCCCGTCGGCCAGTGGCGTGAACTGGGAGGCCTTTGCCACCCGTCAGGGCTGCAGAACTTCGCGCCAGTCCAGCCGCAGCGTGGCCGCGCGGCACTGGAACGTTGGTGCCGATCCGGCCGGCGCGGGCGCCGACGCCGCGCACGCCCACGAAGTCGGCCACGCCCGGGCTACGGAAGCCGCGCAGCCGGTCGACCACTTGGGGCGCGCTTTCGGGCTCGCCGTCGGCGTTCAGGGCCTGTGCCCAGGGGATCATCAGCCGCGTGTCCGCTAGGTAGTGCGTGGCGCGCTTGAACGGCTGCAGGGAGGGCTGCGGGCCGTCGGCGGTGGAGGCGGCGTAGTCGGCTTGGTGCGCGAACATCAAGTTGCGCTGGCCGTGCGCGATGCGCAACGCCAGCGACGGGCCACCGATCGTGGCTGGCATGGTGAGACGATCCCAGGCCACGTCGAGAATGGACTGCCGCAGGGCGAGGTCGGTGGTCATCGGGCGGTGTCTCTGTGGGTGCGGGCGAAGGTGGCGATGCGGTGTGCGGCCTCCAGGCATTCGGCCTCTCTAGCCAGCAGGGCCAGCCGTACGCGCCCCCGGCCCGGGTTGACACCGTCCACTGCCCGCGACAGCGAGGCTTAGGCTGCCCGGAACCGTCGTGAGATTGTATTGAGCGAGTGGTTCGAGAGCGAAGGGGGCATGGGAGTTTCGGGCGGTCTCTGCAGAGCCCGAGCGAGCCCGATTGGCCTATAGGTGGGCCGCCGATGCCGACCAGGATGGCTTGGAACTGGCGGCCGCATCACTGTCTTGTCGGGACTCGGCAGGGCTGTGACGGTTCGCTTGAGGTTAGTTGGCACGAAATCAGCGTTTACCCGGGGCGAATCGGCATCGAAAGCCCCCAAGCTCGCTAGCGCTCGCTATCCCCCGTTGGGGCCGCCCGCGAGCGGCCCGGCAGAGCCGGTTCCGCCCCGGTGGCTTGGCCGGAGCCGAGGTTGGCCGCAGCCAATGGGAAACGCACCGTGAACAGCGCGCCCGGCGGCGGCGCCGCGGGCCCGGCGTGGCGCGGTCGGGCGTCGGCCAGGGTGATGCTGGCGCCGTGGCGCTGGGCGATCTCCAGCACGATGGCCAGGCCCAGCCCGCTGCCGTCGACCTGCGTGCCCAGCGCGCGGTAGAAAGGCCGGAACACGGCGTCGCGCTCGGCCGGCGGGATGCCCGGGCCGGTGTCCTCGACCTGCAGCACCACCACCTGGCCGAAGGGGTCGGGCACCACGCGGGCCGTCACGGTGCCACCGGGGGGTGTGTACTGCAGTGCGTTGTCGACCAGATTGCGCACCAGCTCGCCCAGCAGCACCGGCTCGCCGAGCAGCGACAGGCCGGCCGTGGCCGACCCGTCTTCCGGGCCCTCGTAACCCAGGTCGATGCGGCGGTCCATGGCCTTGGCGACGAAGTCGCGCACCACCGAGCGCACCAGGGCCGCCAGGTCCACCGGCTCGTGCTGCAGCACCTGGCCTGACGCTGCATCGGCCCGCGCCATCGCCAGCAACTGGTTGACCATGTGCGCCGCGCGCTGCGTCGACACCGAGATCTGCTCCAGCGAATGTTTCAGGCTGGCCGTGTCTCCACGCCCGGCCTCGATCTCGCGCGCCGCCAGTTCGGCCTGCATGCGCAGGCCGGCCAGCGGCGTCTTCAACTGGTGGGCGGCGTCGGCCAGAAAGTGGCGCTGGCCGGCGATCGTCTGGTCCAGGCGCTGCAGCAGGTCGTTGATGGCGTCGACCAGCGGCGCGACCTCGTCGGGCACGCCGCCGACCTCGATCGGACTCAGGTCGGTGCTGTCGCGGCGGCGGATGCGCTGCTGCAGATCGGCCAGCGGCCGGATGCCCCGCGCCAGCGCCAGCCACACCAGCATCACCGCCACC
The DNA here is from genome assembly GCA_027487585.1 of Rubrivivax sp. GTDB lineage: Bacteria > Pseudomonadota > Gammaproteobacteria > Burkholderiales > Burkholderiaceae_C > Rubrivivax. The sequence continues at coordinate 9,718 of JAIYDH010000131.1, read as the reverse complement.
GGCAGGATGACGAACTGCGGCAGCAGCACGCCCTTGATGATCTCGGTGGCCAGGCGCGAGCGCTTGCCCAGGGTCTCGGCCACCTGCACCAGCGCATCGCCCTCGCCACCGCCCGGCAGCGCCAGCCAGGCCACGCGCACGGGTTCGTCGCCGAGAAAGTCGTCGCGGAAGCGCACGCCGCCGGGCTCGGGCGGGCTGTCGCGCGCGGTGTCGAAGGTGTCGTCGTCGGGCAGCGCCAGCCGAGCTTCGCCCGCCAGCAGCTGGCCGCGCGCGCCCAGCACCTGGAAGTAGACGTTGTCGCCTTCTTCCTCGCTGCGCAGCAGGCTCGAGGCGGTGCGTTCGAGCGCCAGCCGCAGCGAGACCGGGGCCGGCCCTTCGGCGCTGACCGCTTGCACCGACGACTGCCGCGCCAGCGCCAACGCCGCTTCGGCGAGCTCGCGGTCGTACGGCCGGTTGGCGATGCCCTGGGCCACGAGCCAGGTGAGCCCCAGGCTCATGGGCCACAGCAGCAGCAGCGGGGCGAGCATCCAGTCGAGGATCTCGCCGAACAGCGAGCGCTGTTCGTGGCGGGTGCGGGTGGCGGGCAAGCCCGTGCGCTACCTGGCGAACGCCGCGCGGCTCATGCCGCGATCTTCTCGAGGCAGTAGCCGAGGCCGCGCACGGTGGCGATGCGCACCGGGCCTTGCTCGATCTTCTTGCGCAGCCGGTGGATGTACACCTCGATGGCGTTGTTGCTGACTTCTTCGCCCCATTCGCACAGGCGCTCGACCAGCTGGTCCTTGCTGACCAGGCGGCCGGCGCGCTGCAGCAGCACCTCGAGCAGGCTGAGTTCGCGGGCCGAGAGCTCGACCATCTGGTCGTTGAGGTAGGCCACGCGGCCGGTGGCGTCGAAGGTGAGCGGGCCGTGCTTAAGCAGGCTGCTGGCGGTGCCCAGGCCGCGCCGCGTGAGCGCCCGCACGCGCGCTTCGAGCTCCTGCAGCGAAAAGGGCTTGGCCATGTAGTCGTCGGCGCCGAGGTCCAGGCCCTTGACCCGCTGCTCGACGCTGTCGGCGGCTGTGAGGATGAGCACCGGCGTGGCGCTGCCGCGTCCGCGCAGCTTGCGCAGCACCTCGAAGCCGTGCATCTTGGGCAGGCCCAGATCGAGGATCACGAGGTCGAACTCGTGGGCGGCCAGGGCGCCGTCGGCCTCGGAGCCGCTGCCGACCTGGTCGACGGCATAGCCCGACGATCGCAGGCTGCGCAGCAAGCCGTCGGCCAGGACCTGGTCGTCTTCGGCAATGAGGATTCGCATGGCTTGTCTCCTGCGGCTCTGGTGGCCCGGGGCGGGCTGGCGCGGTGCACCGATTCTAGGTAGCAGGGTGACGCCGACTTTGCGCGGCGTCAACGGCGTCGGCCCGGGGGCCGGCGCGTTCGGTGGCGCCACCCCTGGCCGGGTTCCCCCAATGGCGGCACTGAGAAAGAGCTGTACGAATATCCAGCCTTCTGGCTATCATCGCGCCCATTCGACACCCTTCCAGGAGAGCCCCATGGACGCACCCGTCAAAGCGCTGAACACCGAAAAGGCAAAGGCCTTGCAAGCCGCACTGGCGCAAATTGAAAAGCAGTTCGGCAAGGGCTCGATCATGCGCCTGGGCGAGGGCGAAGTCATCGAGGACATCCAGGTGGTCTCCACCGGCAGCCTGGGCCTCGACATCGCGCTCGGCGTCGGCGGCCTGCCGCGCGGCCGCGTCGTCGAGATCTACGGCCCTGAATCCTCGGGCAAGACCACGCTCACGCTGCAGGTCATCGCCGAGATGCAGAAGGAAGGCGGCACCTGCGCCTTCATCGACGCCGAGCACGCGCTCGACATCCAGTACGCGCAGAAGCTGGGCGTCAACCTGCAGGAGCTGCTGATCAGCCAGCCCGACACCGGTGAGCAGGCGCTCGAGATCGTCGACGCGCTGGTGCGCTCGGGCTCCATCGACCTCATCGTCATCGACTCGGTGGCCGCGCTCACCCCCAAGGCCGAACTCGAAGGCGAGATGGGCGACTCGCTCCCCGGTCTGCAGGCGCGGCTCATGAGCCAGGCGCTGCGCAAGCTCACCGCCACGATCAAGAAGACCAACACCATGGTCATCTTCATCAACCAGATCCGCATGAAGATCGGCGTGATGTTCGGCAACCCCGAAACCACCACTGGCGGCAACGCGCTCAAGTTCTACGCCTCGGTGCGGCTCGATATCCGCCGCACCGGCAGCATCAAGAAGGGCGAAGAGGTCATCGGCTCCGAGACCAAGGTCAAGGTCGTCAAGAACAAGGTCAGCCCGCCGTTCAAGACCGCCGAGTTCGACATCCTCTACGGCGAAGGCATCAGCCGCGAGGGCGAGATCATCGACATGGGCGTCGAGGCACGCATCCTCGACAAGTCCGGCGCCTGGTACGCCTACAACGGCGAAAAAATCGGCCAGGGCAAGGACAACGCGCGCGAGTTCCTGCGCGAAAACGCCGAGCTGGCGCGCGAGATCGAGAACAAGGTGCGCGAGCACATGGGCATCCCCCTGCTCGGCGGCGGTGCTGCTGCGCAGTAAGCCGGGTGGCGGCGAGCCGCCAGCTCCCCGCGAGGCCGGCCCCACCCCGGCAGCGCTGAAGTCCCGCGCCCTGCGCTGGCTGGCCCAGCGCGACCACGGCCGCGCCGAGCTCGAGCGCAAGCTCGTCACGCACGCCCGGGCGCTGGCGCGCCTGGCCGAGCAGGCCGCGGCGGCTTCGGGGGCCGAGACTGGCGAATTCGGCGAACCCGGGTTCGGTGGCCTCGAAGAGCCCGAGCTGCGCCGCCGGGTCGAGCTGGTGCTCGATCAGCTGGCCGCCGCCGGCCTGCTGAACGAGGCGCGCATGGCCGAGGCGATGCTGAACGCGCGCGCCCCGCGCTTTGGCGAGCGGCGGCTGCGCCAGACGATGCAGCAGCGCGGGCTCGAGCCGGCGCTGGTCGACGCCAGCCTGGCCAGCGTGCGCGACACCGAACTCGAGCGCGCCCGCGCCCTGTGGCTGCGCCGGTTCGACGGCCCCGGCGCAACGCCCGCCGAGCGGGTGCGGCAGATGCGCTTCCTGGTGGGGCGCGGCTTTTCCAGCGAGGTGATCAGCCGCGTCCTCAAGGGCGCCATCGACGACGACCCGCTGCCGCCCGACGACGATCCCGCCTGAGGCCCTTGGCGGCGCCCGGCCGAGAGAGTGGCCAGAGCGCCGCCGCGGTGTCAGTTTCATGCCGGATCGTGCGTGCTACATTCGCGCCCGCCTGTTGTTGCGCCGCCGCATCGGCCCTGTCGCCGGTCCTTCCTGATGAGCCTTCCCCCTGCGGCGCCGCAGCGCCAGCTGAAGCACCGCCGCCATCTCGATGTGCAGGTGTTCGCCCGTGATGACGGGCTGTGGGAAGTCGACGCCACGCTGCTCGACACCAAGACCCGCATCACGCAGATGTCCGATGGCCCGCGCCCGCCCGGTGCCCCCATCCACGACATGCTGCTGCGCCTGGTGGTCAACCGCGAGCTCGACATCGTCGCCGCCGGTTCCGACACCCGCGCCATGCCCTACCCGGGCCTGTGCAGCGAGCACGGCGACGCCTATGCGCAACTCGTCGGCCTGAACCTGCTGAAGGATTTCCACCGCGAGGTGCGCGCGCGCCTGGGCGGTGCCAAGGCTTGCACCCATCTCACCGAGCTGGCCCAGGTGCTGCCCACCGCCGTGGTGCAAGGCTTTGCCGGCGAAGTGATCGACACCCGCGGCACGGCCGACGGCGCGGCGCAGCCGTTCCAGCTCGACCGCTGCCACGCCCTGAGGCGCGACGGCGAAGCCGTGCGCCAGTTCTACCCGCGCTGGTACCGCCCTGCGGCACCGGCAGCCGGGCCCGGTTCCTGACCCCGAAGACCATCCCTGACCCTCGCGAGGAGGCGACATGAAGATCCACGAATACCAAGCCAAGGAACTGCTGCGACAGCACGGCGTGCCGGTGCCGCGCGGCTACCCCGCCTTCACCGTGCGCGAGGCACAGGAAGCGGCACAGAAGCTGGGCGGCAACGTCTGGGTCGTGAAGGCCCAGATCCACGCCGGCGGCCGCGGCAAGGGCGGCGGCGTCAAGCTCGCGCGCTCGCTGGCCGAGGTCGAGACGCTGGCCACGCAGATCCTGGGCATGCAGCTCAAGACGCACCAGACCGGCCCCGAAGGCCAGAAGGTGCGCCGCCTGTACATCGAAGAGGGCGCCGACATCCAGAAGGAGTACTACGTCTCGCTGGTCACCGACCGCGCGACGCAGAAGGTGGCCTTCATCGCCAGCAGCGAAGGCGGCATGGACATCGAGGAGGTCGCGCACAGCACCCCCGAGAAGATCGTCACCGAGTTCATCGATCCGCTCACCGGCCTTGGTGACGCGCAGGCGAAGAAGATCGCCGCCTCGATCGGCCTGCCCGAAAACAGCACCGCGCAGGCCGTCGAGCTGTTCCAGAAGCTCTACGCCTGCTACATGGCCACCGACGCCTCGCTGGTGGAGATCAACCCGCTGAACCGCGATGCCAAGGGCAACCTGATCGCGCTCGACGCCAAGTTCAACTTCGACAGCAACGCGCTCTTCCGCCACCCCGACGTCGTCGCCTACCGCGACCTCGACGAGGAAGACCCGGCTGAAGTCGAGGCGAGCAAGTTCGACCTCAGCTACATCAGCCTCGACGGCAACATCGGCTGCCTCGTCAACGGCGCCGGCCTGGCGATGGCGACGATGGACACCATCAAGCTCTTCGGCGGCGAGCCGGCGAACTTTCTCGATGTCGGCGGCGGCGCCACGGCCGAGAAGGTCACCGAGGCCTTCAAGATCATGCTGAAGAACAAGAACGTGAAGGGCATCCTCGTCAACATCTTCGGCGGCATCATGAAGTGCGACACCATCGCCGAAGGCGTGATCGCCGCCTGCAAGGCGGTGAACCTGTCCGTGCCGCTGGTCGTGCGCATGAAGGGCACGAACGAGGAACTGGGCAAGAAGATGTTGGCCGAGAGCGGCCTGCCCATCATCAGCGCCGACACGATGGCCGAGGCGGCCACGAAGATCGTCGCGGCCGTCAAGTAAGCCCGGAGCACACGACATGTCGATCTACATCAACAAGGACACGCGCGTCATCACGCAGGGCATCACCGGCAAGACCGGGCAGTTCCACACCAAGGGCTGCCAGGGCTACGCCAACGGCAAGAACTGCTTCGTTGCCGGCGTGAACCCCAAGAAGGCCGGCGAAAGCTTCGAGGGCATTCCCATCCACGCCAGCGTGGCCGAGGCCAAGGCCGCCACCGGCGCCACCGTCAGCGTGATCTACGTGCCGCCCGCCGGCGCGGCCGACGCCATCTGGGAAGCCGTGCAGGCCGACCTCGACCTCGTCATCTGCATCACCGAGGGCATCCCGGTGAAAGACATGCTGATGGTGCGCAACAAGATGAAGCAGAAAGAGGCCGCCGGCGGCAAGAAGACGCTGCTGCTGGGCCCCAACTGCCCGGGGCTGATCACGCCCGAGGAAATCAAGATCGGCATCATGCCGGGGCACATCCACCGCAAGGGCCGCATCGGCGTCGTCAGCCGCTCGGGCACGCTCACCTATGAAGCCGTGGCGCAGCTCACCGAGATCGGCCTGGGCCAGAGCAGCGCGGTCGGCATCGGTGGCGACCCGATCAACGGCCTGAAGCACATCGACGTCATGAAGGCCTTCAACGACGACCCCGACACCGACGCCGTGATCATGATCGGCGAGATCGGCGGCCCCGACGAAGCCGAGGCCGCGCGCTGGTGCAAGGCGAACATGAAGAAGCCGATCGTCGGCTTTATCGCCGGTGTCACCGCGCCCCCGGGCAAGCGCATGGGCCATGCCGGTGCGCTCATCAGCGGCGGCGCCGACACCGCCGACGCCAAGCTGGCCATCATGGAAGAGTGCGGCTTCACCATCACGCGCAACCCCTCCGAAATGGCCCGTCTGCTGAAGGCGATGCTCTGACCCGGCGTCGCACGACCTGAGCCTTGGGGCCGCCGCGTGCGGCCTCAGGCTTTTGTGCGGCCGGCATCTGTAGTTCCCGCAGAGATAACCCCACTCGGCGAACGTACACTGCCGGCGCCTCAACGCCGCATCGCCCCGCCCCATGGAAGCCCTCAGCAGCCCCGAGTTCTGGATCGCCGTCGGTCAGATCATCATGATCGACATCCTGCTTGGCGGCGACAACGCCGTGGTCATCGCGCTGGCCTGCCGCAAGCTGCCGCCGGCCCAGCGCACGAAAGGCATCATTTGGGGCACGGCCGGCGCCATCGTTCTGCGCGTCATCCTGATCTTCTTTGCGCTGACACTGCTGGCGATCCCGTATCTCAAGCTGATCGGGGCCATCCTGCTGGTGTGGATCGGCGTGAAGCTGCTCGCGCCGGAAGACGACGCCCATGGCGACATCGCCGCCAGCGACAAGCTCTGGGCGGCCGTCAAGACGGTCATCGTGGCCGACCTGGTGATGAGCGTCGACAACGTCATCGCCATTGCCGGTGCGGCCGAGAGCGCGGGGCACCACCAGATGGGTCTCGTGATCTTCGGCCTGCTGGTGTCGGTGCCCATCATCGTCTGGGGCAGCCAGCTCGTGATCAAGCTGATGGACCGCTTCCCGATGATCATCACCTTCGGCGGCATGCTGCTGGGCTGGATCGCCGGCACGATGGCTGTCACCGACCCCGGCATCCTGCCGCACCTGCCCACGACGCCCGCCCTCAAGCCCGGCGGCCTGCCGGAAGTGTCCGACATGCTGCGCTACAGCGCGGGCGTGGCGGGTGCGCTGCTGGTGCTCGCCATCGGTCAGGTGATCAAGAAGCGCCAGGGCGCCCAGCCTGCCTGAAGAGCGTCTCATGAGCGCGCCGCTCGGCCGCGACACGGTCGTTGCCGGCTGGTCGCTGATCCGCCGGCTGGGTGCCGGCACGCAGAGCCAGGTCTGGCTGGCCCGCCGCGGCGAGGTGGTCGCCGCGCTGAAGCTGCAGCCCTTGCCGTCCGGCCCCGGACAAGCCCGCGCAGCCGAGGCCTTTCTCGACGCCGCGCGCCTGGCCCAGGGGCTGCGGCATCCGGCGATCGTCGCCATCTGGGATGCCGGCGTCGAAGCCTCGATGGCCTGGCTCGCCATGGAACCCGCGCCAGGAAGCGACCTGCAACGCTACGCCAGCGCGCCGCGCTTGCTGCCCGAACCAGTGGTCCTGCGTGTGCTGCAGCGGGTGGCCGAAGGGCTGGCCCATGCACACGCGCAAGGTGTCGTGCACCGCGACCTGAAGCCCGCCAACGTGCTGGTCAACTGGGCCGACGACACGCTGCGCATCGTCGACTTCGGCCTCGCCAGGGCCACCGCCGCCGCCAGCCGAACCGACACCGGCATCGTGCCCGGCACGCCGGCCTACATGGCGCCGGAACTGCTGGCTGGCGCCGAACCCGACGCCCGCGGCGACCTGTACGCCCTCGGGGCCATGGCCTTCGAATTGCTCAGTGGCCGCCTGCCCCATGAAGCGAACACGATGGGCGAACTGCTGCGCCGCGTCGCCCAGGAAACCCCACCCGACCTGCGCAACCTGCGGCCCGCCATGCCCGCGGCGCTGGCCGAACTGGTGGCGCGTCTGCTCGCCCGCTCGCGCCCTGCACGGCCGGCCGATGCAGGCACGGTGGCCACCGAACTGGCGGCGATGGCCAGGCCCGCGGCGGGCATCGGCTCTCCGTCACGCTGAGGCGTTCACACGGCCGCGCCGCGCACCCGATCCGATGCACAATCCGCGGCTCTCTTCCCGACCACTCGAACGCGATCCGTGCCGATGACCATCGAGCTCCATGCCGCCGTGGACCCGGGCCGGGCGCGCAGCAACAACGAAGATTCGGTGACCACCGACGACGCGGTCGCGCTGGCTGTGCTTGCCGACGGCATGGGTGGCTACAACGCCGGCGAAGTCGCCAGCAACATGGCGACTAGCTTCATCAAGAGCGAGCTCGGTCGCTGGCTGCGCGAGGCCTCGAGCCAGGCGTCCGACGCCGAGGTGCGTCGTGCGATGGACATCTGCGTCGACAACGCCAACCGCGCCATCTTCAACGCCGCCAACACCAACCCGCAGTACGCCGGCATGGGCACCACGCTGGTCTTGGCCGTCTTCCGCGACAACCGCGTGCTGCTGGGCCACGTCGGAGACAGCCGCTGCTACCGCCTGCGAGAAGGCAAGCTGCAGCAGATCACGCGCGATCACTCGTTGCTGCAGGAGCAGATCGACGCCGGGCTCATCACCCCGGAGCAGGCCGCGTTCTCGGCCAACAAGAACCTGGTCACGCGCGCTGTCGGCGTCGAGGACACCGTTCTGCTCGAGACCCACCAGCACGACGTGCTCGACGGCGATCTGTTCCTGATGTGCTCCGACGGGTTGTCTGACATGCTCGACGACGCAGGCATCCTGCAGGTGTTGCAGCAGCACGACTCACTCGAATCAGGTACACGCGCTCTGATCGATGCCGCGAACGACGCGGGCGGAAAGGATAATATCTCCGTGATTCTGGGGCGCGCGACCGGCAGCGCGAGCGCACCGGCTGCGCGGTCATGGTGGCCTTTCAAGCGCTGAACAAGGCTGAAGGGCCGCACCGCGCGGACAAGAACTGAGGGCAGGCATGGGAAAACTGGTCGTTTCTTTGGACGGTGTGGTGATCAAGGAAGTCCAGATCACCAAGGACAAGACCACGCTCGGCCGTCGTCCCTACAACGACATCGTGATCGACAACCTCGCCGTCAGCGGCGAGCACGCGGTGTTGCAGATGGTGGGTGCCGATGTCTTCATCGAAGACCTCAACAGCACCAACGGCACTTACATCAACGGCAAGGCGATCAAGAAGCAGCTGCTCACGCACAACGACACGGTCGAGATCGGCAAGTACAAGATCAAGTACCTCGTTGACGAGGGCAACGACTACGAAAAGACCATGATCATTCGCCCGCCTGCGTCCGCCGCTGCGGGCATGCCGGCGAGTGACAGCGGCGTCGCCTCCGGCTTCGGCGGCCTGCCGCCGGTGGCCCCGCCGTCGATGGCGCAGTCGGCCTCCATCAAGGTGCTCAATGGCGCAGCCGCAGGCCGGGAAGTGGTGCTGACCAAGGTCGTCACCACGGTCGGCAAGCCTGGCGTGCAGGTGGCTTCGATCACGAAGCGGCCCAACGGGTATGCCTTCGCACATGTCGAGGGCGCCACCAAGCCCAGCATCAACGGGGTGCCCATCGTCGGCGACTCGGTGCCGCTGCGCAACGGCGACGTCATCGAGCTCGCGGGCACGCAGATGCAGTTCATCTCTCGTTGAGCCTGCAGGCTCTAGCGTGACGCCGGTCACGCTGGGCGCCGTGTGAGTTTTCCCCGAAGCACCTGAACCGGTGTCGGCCGCCCTTGCGTTGCCGGGGCGGGCGGCTCAGCATCGGGGCTAGGCCGTACGCGCAGGGCGTATGGCGACATTTGTCATTCGCCCATGCAGATCCGCGTCCTCGGTTGTTCGGGATCCATTGCCGCTGGCTGCCGCACCACCGCCTTCTTACTTGACGGCGACGTGCTGATCGATGCCGGCACGGGCGTCGGCGACCTCACGCTCGATGAAATGGTCGCGGTCGACCACATCGTCGTCACGCACTCCCACCTCGACCACGTGCTGGCCATCGGCCTGCTGGCCGACAGCGTGACGCGCCGCCGCCG
>JAIYDH010000029.1 GCA_027487585.1 Rubrivivax sp. | reverse complement strand
GCTGCGGCGTGAGTTGAAGCGGCCGGCCCTGCGGGCCGGCTGCCCTGTGCTGCTCGTCTTGAGGGCGCACGGCAAAACTCGCTACGCGGGCTGCGCCCGCTGCGCTCGGACAGTTGCCGTGAGTCAGTTCACGAAGCGCGCTGCGCGCGCCGCCCTCAAGCCTGCGCTGCTCGGCGCTTCAAGATCACGCCGCAGCCCCCGCCCGCACAGCCCTTTGCAACAACCGGGATGGGCTCTCGGAACGAAAACCAACACTGGTGGTTGAGCGGCAGGCGGTGCACGGTGCGGGCGCTATGTGGGGCGCTGAGCAGCGCAGACTTGAGGGGGGCGCGCGCAGCGCGCTTCGTGAACTGACTCACCGCAAGTGTTTGAGCGGAGTTCGCGCCAGCGAACGCAGCGAGTTTTGCGGTGCCCCCTCAAGTCGAGCAGCGGAAGGCAGTCGGCCCAACGGGCCGACCGCCACACCTAGCGCCCGTACCGTGCACCGCCTGCCGCGATGCGCGATGCCGTGACCCGAGGACGCCGGAGCCCCACCGGGACCGCCCGGCGGCGCACCCGCCCGCTGCAGCAGCAAGGTGCCCGTCACAAACTCCGTTCCACCCCCAAGCAGGCGCACGGAAGCAGGTTTGACCCGCCCATGAAACTTGTGCATCATCCCCGATGTAACTGAATTACATCGTGCGAGCCCGCAAGCCCACGCACCGGCCACCATGTCCTTCGACCTCGTTCTCTTCGGCGGCACCGGCGATCTCACCTGGCGCAAGCTGATGCCCGCGCTGTTCCAGGCCTTCCGTCATGGCAAGCTGCCTGAGGGGGGCCGCATTCTCGCAGTGGCGCGCGACGAGCGCAGCGACGCCGAGTACCGCGACTACATCCGCGCCAAGTTCGCCGGCGTCGACGAGGCCAAGCAGCCCAACGACGAGGAGTACGCACGCTTCGCCGAGATGCTGCACTACCGGCGCATGGATCTCTCCCAGCCCGAGGATTACCGCGGCCTGAAGGCCTGGGTCGACGAGCGCGGCGCGAGCACCGTGGTGCTGTTCCTGGCCACCAGCCCGCATCTGTTTCCGGTGATCTGCGCGCAGCTCGGCCAGGCCGGCCTGAACGCGCCGCACATGCGCGTCGTTCTTGAAAAGCCATTGGGCCACGACCTGCAGAGCGCGCAGGAGATCAACCGCGTCGTGCGCGCCGCCTTCACCGAAGAGCAGGCGCTGCGCATCGACCACTACCTCGGCAAGCCCGCGGTGCAGAACCTGATGGCGCTGCGCTTCGGCAACGCGCTGTTCGAGCCGCTGTGGCGCCGCGAGAGCATCGCCAACATCCAGATCACGCTGGCCGAGAGCATCGGCGTGGGCTCGCGCGGCGACTTCTACGACCGCACCGGTGCCCTGCGCGACATGGTGCAGAACCACGCGCTGCAGCTGCTGACGATGATCGCGATGGAGCCGCCGTCGACGAACAACGCCGACGCCATCCGCGACGAGAAGCTGAAGGTGCTGCGCTCGCTGAAGCCCTTCACGCCCGAAACCGTGGCGCGCGACGTCGTGCGCGGCCAGTACAAGGCCGGCACCGTGGCGGGCAGCAAGGTGCCGGGCTACCTCGAAGAAGTGAAGGTGCCCACCGGCAGCACCTGCGAGACGTTTGTCGCGCTGCGCACCGAGGTGCAGAACTGGCGCTGGGCCGGTGTGCCCTTCTACCTGCGCACCGGCAAGCGCATGCCTGCGCGCGACGCGCAGATCGTCGTCAACTTCCGCGAGGTGCCGCATCCCATCTTTCCGGGCACGAGCCGCGCCAACAAGCTCGTCATCAAGCTGCAGCCCGAAGACGGCCTCGAACTGCACCTGCTCGCGGCCAAGGGCGGCGGCGCCAGCAGCAGCGGGCAGGAGCTGCTCTACCCGGTGAGCCTGGACCTCGACTTCGACAAGGCCTTCCCGAGCGAGCGGGTCGGCGGCTACGAACGCCTGCTGATGGACGCCATCGCCGGCCGCCTGAACCTCTTCGTGCGCAGCGACGAGCAGGAGCAGGCCTGGCGCTGGGTCGAGCCGGTGCTGCACGCCTGGAACGCCGACACCGTGGGCCCGCGGCCCTACACGGCCGGCAGCTGGGGCCCGGCCGCGGCCAGCGCGCTGGTGGCCCGCGACGGCTGCACCTGGGCCGAGGAGCAGTGAGGCCGCCGTGCCCTGGGTGCCCACCCGGCGCCGCCTGATCGCCGCCGCGGCGCTGGCCGCGCCCATGGTGGCGGTGCGGGCCGAGGGTGCGCGCGTCTGGCGTGTCGTGCCGGGCGAGAGTCTGGCAGCGGCGCTGCGGCAAGCCCGCGACGGCGACACGCTCGAGCTGCTCGCCGGCGTGCACCGTGCACAGGCCGGTGTCATCGAGCAGAACCGGCTCGTCGTGCGCGGTGTCGGTGGCCCCGTGGTGCTGCAGGCCGATGGCGCACACGCCGAAGGCAAGGGCTTGCTGGTGGTGCGCCAAGGCGATGTGCGCATCGAAGGCCTCACCTTCCGCGGCGTTCGCGTGCGCGACGGCAACGGGGCCGGCATCCGCTTCGAGGGCGGGCGCCTCGTGCTGCGCGACTGCGCCTTCTTCGACAACCAGATGGGCCTGCTCAGCGGCAACGACGGCCGCGCCGAGCTCGACATCGAAGGCTGCCGATTCGGTGACGCGCCGGTGGTGCCGCCCGAGGCCGGCTTCACGCATCTGCTTTATGCCGGTCGCATCGGCCGCCTGCGCGTGGCGCGCAGCCGCTTCCACGGCGGCCGCCACGGCCACCTCGTGAAGAGCCGCGCGGCCGAGCACGAGATCGTCGGCAACTGGCTGGGCGATGCCACCGCAGGCAGCGGCGCCGCCTCATACGAGCTGGAGTTCCCGAACGGTGGCCGCGCCCGCGTGCAGGGCAACGTCTTGCTGCAGGGCCCGCTGAGCGGCAACCGCACGCTGCTGGCCTTTGGTGCCGAGAGCGACGACGGCGGCCCGCGGGCGCACCGGCTCGAACTGCTCGGCAACAGCTTCGCCAACCTCGGGGGCGACGCCGGCACGGCGGTGCGCGTGCACGGTGACCGCCTGAGCTCGGCCGTGGCCACCGTGGCGCGCGACAACCTCTACCTCGGCGCGCTGCGCGTGCCAGCCCCCTTCGACGATGCCGACACCGGCAACCTGAGCGCCCCGCTGGCCGCGGCGGACCTGGCCTCCGGGCGCTTCACCCTCCGCGGCCGTCGTGCGCCCCCCGGCGCCGAACCCGGCTGAAACCCCCATGCTCGATCGCATCCGCGCGTCCATTCCCGCCCTGCCGCCGGCCGAGCAGCGCGTGGCCCGGCTGCTGCTGTCCGATCCGCGCAGCTTTGCCACGCTGCCGGTGTCAGAACTGGCCGAGCGGGCCCACGTGAGCAAGCCCACCGTGGTGCGCTTTTGCCGCAGCGTGGGCTACGACGGCCTGGCCGACTTCAAGCTCAAGCTCGCCGGCAGCGTGAACGAGGGCGTGCCCTTCGTGCACCGCTCGGTCGACGACGACGACAAGGCCGGCGACATCGTTGTCAAGGTCGTCGACAACGCCGTGGCGGCGCTGCTGCGCTACCGCAACGCGGCGGCCCACCAGAGCGTGGAGCGCGCCATCGTCACGCTGGCCGAGGCCGGCCGGCGCAGCGGGCAGGGCGCCCGCATCGAGTTCTACGGCGTCGGCAACTCGGGCATCGTGGCGCAGGACGCGCAGCACAAGTTCTTCCGCCTCGGCGTCACGGCGCACGCCGTCAGCGACAGCCACATCCAGGTGATGAGCGCCACGATGCTCAAGCCCGGCGACGTGGCCGTGGTCATCAGCAATTCCGGCCGCAGCCGCGACCTGCTCGACGTGGCCGACATCGCCCGCCGCCGCGGTGCCACCGTCATCAGCATCACGGCCAGCGGTTCGCCGCTGGCGCTGGACAGCCGCCACAGCCCCAGCCAGAGCATCCTGCTCGCGGCCGACCACCCCGAAGACGCCGACCGCTACAGCCCGATGGTGTCGCGGCTGCTGCACCTGATGATCATCGACATCCTCACCACCGGCGTGGCGCTGCGGCTGGGTTCAGACTCGCTGCGGCCTGCGCTGCAGGCGATCAAGAAGAACCTGCGCGAGCGCCGCTACGTGGCGGCGCCGGGCGCCCGGGCTCAGCTCGCCGCGGGCACCGAGCCCGCCGCCGACGCGGCCGTGCCGGGGGCCGAGGCCAGCGCCAGAAGGCTGTCGACGCCGTAGAGGCGCGCCAGCTCCACCAGCTTGGGCGGCGCGCCCACGACCTCGAACTCGCGGCCGGCCGCCCGGGCCTGGCGGCCCGCTTCCAGCAGCAAGGCGATGGTGGAGCTGTCGCTCTCGGTCACCGCCGTGGCATCGATGCGCAGCAGGCCGCTGCCCGCACGCACCTGGGCCGGCAGAGCGGCGGCCAGTGCCGCCGTCGTCTCGATGGTGACGCTGGCGGGCAGCGTGAGAGCGGCTTGCATCGACACAGGGCTCAGCTCCGCGCGCCCTTGTTGCGCTCGACCAGGGCACCGATCAGGCCGTCGATGCCGCCCTTGGTGAGTTCCTGCGCGAACTGCGTGCGGTAGTTCTGCACCAGCCACAGGCCGCCGACGTTGACGTCGATGATCTTCCACGCGTCGCCACGCTTGTCGAGCCGGTAGTCGAGCTTGATCGGCTCGCCCTTGCCGCGCACCTCGGACTGCACGATGACCTGCGTGCTGCCGGAGACGGCTTGCGTGCGCGTGATCTCGACAGTCTGGTCCTTGAGCTGCGTGAGCGCACCGGCGTAGACGCGGATCAGCAGCAGCTTGAACTCGGCCTGCAGCTTGCTGCGCTGGTCGGCCGTGGCGCCACGCCACTGCACGCCGACGGCGGAGCGCGTGATGACCTCGAAGTCGACTTGGGGCATGACCTTGCTCTCGACCAGGGCCGAGATCTTGGCCACGTCGCCGGCCTGGATGGCCTTGTCCGTGCGTGCGACGTCGAGTACCTCGGTCGAGACTTGGCGGATCAGGGCTTCCGGCGTCGGGCCTGCGGCCAGAGCGGCGCCTGCGCCCGCCAGCAAGGGCAGCAGCAGGGTCGTGGCAACGAAGGAACGGAACTTGGCGAACACGGCAGTCCTTTCAGGAGCAGGAGGCCCCGGGGGCGGGCCTCGAAATCTTCAATGCAGCTTCAACGTGCGAGCGGCAGTGGCCGACGACACCTCAACGGGGGGAGGCCTTCGGTGCCGAGGCCGGGCGGGCCGGGGCCGAAGCGGCCGGCTTGGCCGGCTTGGCCGCAGGCGAAGGAGGATCGTCTCCAATGTCCTCGAAGGCCTCGGCCGGCGCCTCGCCGTCGTACACCGCGTCCTTCCGGCGCGAGAGATAGGCCTGGCGGAAGAAGCTGTACTTGTCAAGCGACACCTGGTCGGCCAGGCCCGTCACGCCCAGCAGCGCGGCACGCGCATCGACGACGCCGACCACCGTCACGGCCAGGCTGGCCTTGCTGTCGTCGAGCAGGTTGGATGGCGACGCCGCCATGTCGGGGATGCGGCCTATGCCGTCGCGCAGGCTGCTCGGCCCGAGCAGGGGCAGCACGAGGTACGGACCTGGCCCAATGCCCCATTTGCCCAGCGTCTGGCCAAAGTCCTCGCTCTGGCGCTTCAGGCCCATTTCGCTGGCGGGGTCGAGCAGGCCGCCCAGACCGAACAGCGTGTTGGTGAGGAAGCGCATGCCCATCTCGAGCCCGCTCACCGCCTTGCCCTGCAGGAAGTGGTTCGCCGCCGACCAGAGGTCGCCGACGTTGCCCAGCACGTTGGACACGCCGGTGCGGATCGGCTTGGGCACGTGGTCGCGGTAGCCTTCGGCCACGGGGCGCAACACGGCGTTGTCGACGGCTTCGTTGAAGGTGAAGACCTTGCGGTTGAAGCCTTCCCAGGGGTCGCCGGGCGACGGCGTACCGCCCGTGGTGGCGCAGCCACCGAGGGCCAGCGCGCAGAGCAGCGCGGCCGGCGCCAGCAGGCGACGGGCTGGCTTCACGGCTTCGCTCCGGAGGCGGCGGTGCCGGCCGTGTCGGCACGGCTGGTCAGGAACTGGCCGATCAGGTTTTCCAGTACCACGGCGCTCTGCGTCTGCGCGATGGTGTCGCCCGCGGCCAGGTTGGCGTCATCGCCGCCGGGCTCCAGGCCGATGTACTGGTCGCCGAGCAGCCCTGAGGTCAGGATCTTGGCGGCCGTGTCCTTGGGAAAGTTGTAGGCCTTCTCGATGTCGAGCTTCACGACACCCTGGAACGTGGCCGGGTCGACGCCGATGCTCTTGACCCGCCCCACGGTGACACCCGCCACGCGCACCGGGGCGCGCGGCTTCAGGCCGCCAATGTTGTCGAAGCGCGCCTGCACCTGGTAGGTGGCGCCGCCGCCGCTGGCCCCCAGGTTGGCCGCCTGCAAGGCCAGGAAGACCAGTCCTGCCAAGCCCAGCAGCACGAAGCCGCCGACCAGCGTCTCGATTCCTTTGCGTCCCATGAACGGGTTCTCCAAAAGTGGTGTCGACGCGCCGTCAGGGCGTCGAGAACATCAGCGCGGTGAGCACGAAGTCCATGCCCAGCACCCACAGCGACGAGATCACGACGGTGCGGGTGGTTGCGTAGGCCACGCCTTCGGGCGTGGCTTCGGTTTCGTAGCCCTGGTACAGCGCCACCACCGTGCAGATGACGCCGAAGACGAAGGCCTTGACGACGCCGTTGCCGACGTCGCGCAGCACGTCCACGCGTGTCTGCATGATCGACCAGAAATTGCCGCTGTCGACGCCGATCAGCAGGACGGCCACGATCCACGCGCCGATGATGCCGACCGCCGAGAACAGGATGGCCAGGATCGGCAACGAAATGATGCCGCCGATGAAGCGCGGCGCCAGCACACGGGCGCGCGGGTCGATGGCCATCAGCTCCATGGCCGAGATCTGCTCGCCGGCCTTCATCAGGCCGATCTCGGCCGTCAGCGAGGTGCCGGCCCGCCCCGCGAACAGCAGCGCCGCGACCACCGGGCCGAGCTCACGCACCAGCGCCAGGTTGACGATCAGGCCCATGGTCTCGGTGGCACCGAAGGTCACGAGCGCGTAGTACATCTGCAGCGCCAGCACGAAGCCCACTGCCAGGCCCGAGGCGCAGATGATGATCAGCGAGCGGTTGCCGATGGCGTAGATCTGATCGACGATCAGCCCGAAGCGGCGCAGCGATTGCGGCAGCACGCGCAGCAGGTCGAAGAAGAAGTAGGCCGCGTGGCCCCAGCCACGCAGGTGCTCGAGTGCGAAGGCGCCCAGGCGCTGGAGGCGGTCGAGCGCGTTCATCCGAGAAAGTCCTCGGCGATCTCGCGCGCGGGGTAATGGAACTTCACCGGGCCGTCGGGTTCGCCACGCACGAACTGGCGTGTCTCGGGGTCCTTGCTCTCCATCAGTTGCGTCGGTGTGCCCTGGGCCACCACGCGCCCCTGACTGGCCAGCAGGATGACCCAGTCGCTGATGGCCATGCACTCGGGCACGTCGTGGCTCACCACCAGGCTGGTGGCGCCGGTGGCGTCGTTCAGCGTGCGGATGAGCTTGGCCGCGACGCCCATGCTGATGAGGTCGAGGCCCGCAAAGGGCTCGTCGTACATGATCAGCTCGGGATCGAGCGCGATGGCCCGCGCCAGCGCGATGCGCCGGGCCATGCCGCCGCTCACTTCAGAGATACGCAGGTGCGCCGCGCCGCGCAGGCCCACGGCGTTGAGCTTCATCAGCACCAGGTCGCGGATCATCGACTCCGGCAGTTTGGTGTGCTCGCGGATCGGGAACGCGACGTTGTCGAACACCGTCAGATCGGTGAACAGCGCGCCGAACTGGAACAGCATGCCCAGACGCCGGCGCACGCGGAACAACTGCTCGGCGTTGCGCGTGTCGAGCACCTCGCCGTCGAACAGGACGCGGCCCTTGTCGGCCGCATGCACGCCGCCGATCAGGCGCATCAGCGTGGTCTTGCCACAGCCCGAGCCGCCGAGAATGGCCGTGACCTTGCCGCGCGGGAACTTCAACGACACGTCGGAGAGGATCGTGCGGGTGCTGTCGTACCCAAACGTGACGTGGTCGATCTCGATGAAGGGGTGGTCGAACAAGGGGTGCAACAGGGCGTGCCACGGGGCCGGACACCAGCGGCGCGGATTGTGGCATGCAGGGCAAACCCTCATGATGTCAGCCGACGAAGCGTCGGAATTCGGGTGCGAACGGGCCGATGCCAACGTCACCGCTTCGTATCCCTGGAACGGCGCCTGTGCGCTGCCGGGAGGTTGCTCTGCAGGTGCGCCAGCCGATGGTCAAGATCTCGCCGTCGGCGGCACCTTACGGCGACCCGCTGGCGCCGATCCGGCTGGCCTTGCAAGGCGGGAGCCAATGAACAGACGGCCTGGGCCGCAAGACAACCATCGTCTGGCTCCAGGCCACCGAGGCCTCGCGGCACGGAGGCCGCTGAGCGATCAGACCTTGGCTTCGGCTTTGCGGCGGGGGGGCGGCCAGGTCACCCACGTCGGCCCGACCGGCCAACATCAGGGCGCTGGTGACCGCAGAGCCGAACGTGACCTCGACCCAGACGAAGTGCACCGAAGGGCCGCCCTCGTTGGTGAACTGGACACCGAACAGGTTCGGCACATTCAGCGTCACTGCGGTTCCGACATGGGCACTGCTGCCGAGGCCGTAGCAGGGGTTTCCCGAGCCGATCGAGGTGCCCGGTGCGATGTGACGTAGCCCGCTGCGTTCAAGATCGAGATTGCTGCTTTGAACAACGTCAGCAAAGCCTGCGCGAACGATGCTCCCCGCCGTTCGAGGCTTGGGCAACCCCCGCCCAAGCACCGTGTCCTGGCAGGGGGCTACGCTGGCCCTGCCGGGTTCAGCGCGGCAGCGTGCTGGTGCCCATCAGGAACTCGTCGACCGCACGCGCCGCCTGCCGGCCCTCACGGATGGCCCACACCACCAGGCTCTGGCCGCGGCGCATGTCGCCGGCCGCGAACACCTTGTCGACGTTGGTGCGGTAGGCGCTCGCTGACTCCGTGCTGGCCTTGGCGTTGCCGCGGTTGTCGCGCGCCACGCCGAAGGCATCGAGCACGGTGCTCACAGGCGCCGTGAAGCCCATCGCCAGCAGCACGAGATCGGCCTTCCACTCCTTCTCGGTGCCGGGCAGTTCGACCATCTTGCCGCCCTGCCACTGCACGTGCACGGTCTTGAGGCCAACGACGCGGTTCTTGTCCTTGCCGGTGCCGGGCACGAACTCCTTGGTGGCGATGGCGAAGCTGCGCTCGCAGCCCTCTTCGTGGCTGGAGCTGGTGCGCAACTTGGTGGGCCAGTAGGGCCAGGTCAGCGGCTTGTCTTCTTCTTCAGGCGGCTGCGGCATCAGCTCGAACTGCGTCACGCTGGCGGCGCCGTGGCGGTTGCTGGTGCCCACGCAGTCTGAACCGGTGTCGCCACCGCCGATGACGATGACGTGTTTGCCGTCGGCGCGCAGCTGGCCCTTGATCTTGTCACCGGCCACGACCTTGTTCTGCTGCGGCAGGAACTCCATCGCGAAATGCACGCCGTCGAGATCGCGCCCCGGCACCGGCAGGTCGCGGCTGGTCTCGCTGCCGCCGGTCAGCACCACGGCGTCGAACTCGGCCTTCAGTTGCTCGGGTGTGATCGTGTCCTTGGCGTCGTTGGTCACCTTCGCGGCCACGCCATCGGCCGGCATCGCGCCCACCAGCACGCCGGTGCGGAACACCACGCCCTCGGCCTGCATCTGCGCGATGCGGCGGTCGATGTGCGACTTCTCCATCTTGAAGTCCGGGATGCCGTAGCGCAGCAGGCCGCCGATGCGCGAGTTCTTCTCGAACACCGTCACGTCGTGGCCCACGCGCGCCAGCTGCTGCGCGGCGGCCAGGCCCGCCGGGCCGCTGCCGACCACGGCCACCTTCTTGCCGGTCTTCACAGCGGCGGGCTGCGGCTGCACCCAGCCTTCGGCCCAGGCACGATCGATGATGGCGTGCTCGATGCTCTTGATGCCGACGGCGTCGTCGTTCACGTTCAGCGTGCAGGCGGCCTCGCAGGGCGCCGGGCACACGCGGCCGGTGAACTCGGGGAAGTTGTTCGTCTGGTGCAGCACCGCAATGGCGTTGGCCCAGTCGCCCTGGTACACGAGGTCGTTGAAGTCCGGGATGATGTTGTTCACCGGGCAGCCGCTGTTGCAGAAAGGCGTGCCGCAGTCCATGCAGCGCGCGCCCTGCACCTTGGCCTGGTCTTCGGCCAGGGTGATGACGAATTCCTTCCAGGTCTTCAGCCGCTGCTGCGGCGGCTCGTAGCCTTCTTCGACGCGCTCGTACTCGAGGAAACCGGTGACCTTGCCCATGGTGCTGTGCTCGTGATCGGGTGAACGGGTGTGGGTTACTGGCCGGCCACGGTGGCCGACGACGACTGCGCCTTGGCGGTTGCCGCGCCGGCGGCCGCCTTGGCCGCCCGCTCGCCCAGCACGCGCTTGTACTCGTGGGGGAACACCTTGACGAACTTGCCCCGGGCCTCGGCCCAGTGGTCCAGCAACTCGCGGGCGCGCAAGCTGCCCGTCCAGCGGTGGTGGTCTTCGATCAGCTTCTTCAGCAGCGCCTCGTCGGCCATGCCACGGTGCAGCCCCTCGGCCGGGCCCGCTTGCTGCTCGCGCGGCAGCACGGCATCGAGGGCCACCATGCTGGTGTTGCAGCGGCGGCCGAAGTGGCCGTCTTCATCGTAGACATAGGCCACGCCGCCGCTCATGCCGGCGGCGAAGTTGCGGCCGGTCTTGCCGAGCACGACGACGGTGCCGCCGGTCATGTACTCGCAACCGTGGTCGCCGGTGCCTTCGACCACCGTCGTGGCGCCGCTCAACCGAACCGCAAAGCGCTCTCCCGCCACGCCGCGGAAGAAGGCTTCGCCGCTGGTGGCGCCGTACAGCGCCGTGTTGCCGATGATGATGTTCTTGGTGGCGTCACCGCGGAAGTCGATGCTCGGGCGCACGGCGATGCGGCCACCCGACAGGCCCTTGCCGGTGTAGTCGTTGGCGTCGCCGATCAGGTACATCGTGATGCCGGTGGCGAGAAACGCGCCGAAGCTCTGGCCGCCCACGCCTTCCATCTGCATGAAGATGGTGTGGTCGGGCAGGCCCTCGGGGCGCTGTCGCACCAGTTCGCCCGACAGCATGGCGCCGACGCTGCGGTTGCGGTTGCGCACGTCCTCCATGAACTGCACCTTTTCGCCGCGCTCGATGGCCGGCTTGCAGCGCTCGATGAGCTTCAGGTCCAGCGCCTTGGCCAGGCCGTGGTCCTGCTCTTCGATCTGGAAGCGCGGCACATCGGCCGGCATGGCCGGCAGGTGGAACACGCGGCCGAAGTCCAGGCCGCGCGCCTTCCAGTGCTCGATGCCCTTCTTGGTGTCGAGTAGGTCGGCGCGGCCGATGAGCTCGTCGAAGCGGCGCACGCCCAGCTGCGCCATGATCTGGCGCGCTTCTTCGGCGACGAAGAAGAAGTAGTTGACGACGTGCTCGGGCTTGCCGGTGAACTTCTTGCGCAGCACCGGGTCCTGCGTGGCCACGCCCACCGGGCAGGTGTTGAGGTGGCACTTGCGCATCATGATGCAGCCTTCCACCACCAGCGGCGCGGTGGCGAAGCCGAACTCGTCAGCGCCCAGCAGCGCGCCGATGACGACGTCACGGCCGGTCTTCATCTGCCCGTCGGCCTGCACGCGGATGCGGCTGCGCAGGCGGTTGAGCACCAGCGTCTGCTGCGTCTCGGCGAGGCCCAGCTCCCAGGGCGTGCCGCAGTGCTTGATGCTGCTCCACGGCGAGGCACCCGTGCCGCCGTCGTGGCCGGCGATCACCACGTGGTCGGCCTTGCACTTGGCCACGCCCGCGGCAACGGTGCCTACACCCACTTCGGACACCAGCTTCACGCTGATGCCGGCGCGCGGGTTGGCGTTCTTCAGGTCGTGGATCAGCTGCGCCAGGTCTTCGATGGAGTAGATGTCGTGGTGCGGCGGCGGGCTGATCAGGCCCACGCCGGGCACGCTGTAGCGCAGGAAGCCGATGTAGTCAGACACCTTGCCGCCGGGCAGCTGGCCGCCCTCGCCGGGCTTGGCGCCCTGGGCCATCTTGATCTGGATCTGATCGGCACTCACCAGGTATTCGGTGGTCACACCGAAGCGGCCCGAGGCCACTTGCTTGATCTTGCTGCGCAGGCTGTCGCCGTCTCTCAGCTCGTAGTCGGCCTCGATGACCTTGGTGCCGACGATGTCGGACACCTTGGTGCCGGCCGTGACCTTGATGCCCTTCAGTTCATTGCGATACCGCGCCGGGTCTTCGCCACCTTCGCCGGTGTTGCTCTTGCCGCCGATGCGGTTCATGGCGATGGCCAGCGTGCTGTGGGCCTCGGTCGAGATCGAGCCGAGCGACATCGCGCCGGTGGCGAAGCGCTTGACTATCTCGGTGGCGGGCTCCACGTCGTCAAGCGGAATCGCCTTGGCCGGATCGAGCTTGAACTCGAACAGGCCGCGCAGCGTCATGTGACGGCGGCTCTGGTCGTTGACGATCTGCGCGTATTCCTTGTAGGTGTCGAACTTGCCGGCGCGCGTGCTGTGCTGCAGCTTGGCGATGGCGTCGGGCGTCCACATGTGCTCTTCGCCGCGCACGCGCCAGGCGTATTCGCCGCCGGCGTCCAGCATGGTGGCCAGCGTGGGGTCGTTGCCGAAGGCGGCCACGTGCATGCGCAGCGCTTCTTCGGCCACCTCGAACACGCCAATGCCGCCCACCTGGCTGGCGGTGCCGCGGAAGTACTTGTCGACGAAGCTCTTCTCCAGGCCGATGGCCTCGAACAGCTGCGCGCCGCAGTAGGACATGTAGGTGCTCACGCCCATCTTGGACATGATCTTCGACAAGCCCTTGCCGATGGCCTTGACGTAGTTGTAGAGCGCCTTGTCCGCATCCAGCTTGCCCGGCAAGGCCTGGTGCAGCTCGAGCAGCGTTTCCATCGCCAGGTAGGGGTGCACGGCCTCGGCGCCGTAGCCGGCCAGCACGGCGAAGTGGTGCACCTCGCGCGCGCTGCCGGTTTCCACCACCAGGCCGGCGGTGGTGCGCAGGCCTTCGCGCACCAGGTGGTGGTGCACGGCGCTCAGCGCCAGCAGCGCCGGGATGGCGATGCGGTCGCGCGCCAGTGCGCGGTCGGAGACGATCAGGATGTTGTGGCCGCTCTTGATGGCGTCCACCGCTTCGGCGCACAGGCTGGCGAGCTGCGCTTCCACGCCTTCCCGGCCCCAGGCGCTGGGGTAGGTGATATCGAGCGTGCAGCTGCGGAACTTGCCGCCGGTGCGCGATTCGATGGCGCGCAGCCGCGCCATGTCGTCGAAGTCGAGGATGGGCTGCGTCACCTCCAGGCGCATCGGCGGGTTCACCGCGTTGATGTCCAGGAGGTTGGGCTTGGGGCCGATGAAGCTGTTGAGGCTCATCACGATGGCCTCGCGGATGGGGTCGATCGGCGGGTTCGTGACTTGGGCGAACAGCTGCTTGAAGTAGTTGTAGAGCGGCTTGTTCTTGTCGGACAGCACGGCCAGCGGCGAGTCGTTGCCCATGCTGCCGATGGCTTCTTCGCCGTTGGCGGCCATGGGCGCGAGCAGGAACTTCAGGTCTTCCTGCGTGTAGCCGAAGGCCTGCTGGCGGTCGAGCAGGCTCTCGTTGGCCGGCTCGGGTTGGCCGGTGGCGTCGATCGAGTCGAGACGGATGCGCACGTTCTCGATCCACTGCCGGTACGGGCGCGCGTTGGCGAACTGGTTCTTCAGCTCTTCGTCGTCGACGATGCGGCCCTGTTCCAGGTCGATCAGGAACATCTTGCCAGGCTGCAGGCGCCACTTCTTGACGATCTTGCTCTCGGGCACCGGCAGCACGCCGGACTCGCTGGCCATCACCACCAGGTCGTCGTCGGTGACGATGTAGCGCGCAGGCCGCAGGCCGTTGCGGTCGAGCGTGGCGCCGATCTGCTTGCCGTCGGTGAACACCATCGCGGCCGGGCCGTCCCAGGGCTCGAGCATCGCGGCGTGGTACTCGTAGAAGGCGCGCCGGCGCTCGTCCATCAGCTCGTGGTTCTCCCAGGCCTCGGGGATCATCATCATCGCGGCCTGCGCCAGCGGGTAGCCGCTCATCGTGAGCAGCTCCAGCGCGTTATCAAACGTGGCGGTGTCGCTCTGGCCCTCGAAGCTGATGGGGTAGAGCTTCTTCAGGTCGTCGCCCAGCACCGGTGACTTCATGACGCCTTCGCGGGCGCGCATCCAGTTGAAGTTGCCCTTGACGGTGTTGATCTCGCCGTTGTGCGCCACGAAGCGGTAGGGGTGCGCCAGCGGCCATTCGGGGAAGGTGTTGGTGCTGAAGCGCTGGTGCACCAGAGCCAGTGCGCTCACCGCGCGCGGGTCGGCCAGGTCCTTGTAGTACACGCCCACCTGGTCGGCCAGCAGCAGGCCCTTGTAGATGACGGTGCGGCAGCTCATGCTGGGCACGTAGTACTCGCGGCTGTGCGTGAGTTTGAGCGCCTGGATGGCAGCGGAGGCCGTCTTGCGGATGACGTAGAGCTTGCGCTCCAGTGCGTCGGGAACGATGACGTCGGTGCCGCGGCCGATGAAGATCTGGCGGATCACCGGCTCCTTGGCGCGCACGGTGGGGCTCATGGGCATCGAGCGGTCCACCGGCACGTCGCGCCAGCCCAGCAGCACCTGGCCCTCGGCCTTGACGGCGCGCTCGAGTTCCTGCTCGCAGGCCAGGCGCGAGGCGTGTTCCTTGGGCAGAAAGATCATGCCGACGCCGTACTCGCCGGGCGGCGGCAGCGTCACGTGCTGCGCGGCCATCTCGGCGCGGTAGAACTCGTCGGGGATCTGGATCAGGATGCCGGCGCCGTCGCCCATCAACGCATCGGCGCCGACGGCGCCGCGGTGGTCGAGGTTCTCGAGGATCTTCAGGCCCTGGGCGACGATGCTGTGCGCCTTCTGGCCCTTGATGTGTGCGACGAAGCCCACGCCGCAGGCGTCGTGCTCCTGGGCCGGGTCGTACAGGCCCTGGGCCGCGGCCTGCGCCAGGGCGTCGGCGGTGGTGGCGGCCGGACGCAGCGCCAGATCGGCGGCGGCAGCTTCAGCGGGCAGGGGGCGGAAAGGGGTCATCGCGGTCTCCTGGAGCGCCACCGGCGGCGGTGGCGCGACAAGCCCGGCCAGGGGTGGCGAGCTTGGGGCGCGCAGCGTATCGCACTGCAACAACGAGGGCAAACACAAATAAGCGGGGTCAGACTCGATAAGCCATCGACTCCTGACGCAGCCGCATTAATTGGGGACAGAGATATGGCCGGCGCGGTGCAGTCCGCACCAGCGCCGCGCGTCGAGGTGGCTTCGCATGCACCAGCCGAGGCGCCTGGCCCTTCGGCGCGGGCACAAGGTGACGAATCAGCCCGTCGCGCGTGGGGCCGGCCGGGGTGGGCGCCCGCGCGGCCGCGGCACTGTCGGCCGGGCGAGCGCCTCGGCCAGCGCCCGCACAAAAGCCGGCGAGCCCAGCGCCCAGCCGCCGCGGGCGGCGTCGAGCATGTGTTGCCGTTGCGCCGCCGGCAGGCCTTCGTCGAGCCGCTGCCGCCAGGCCCGTTCGCGCTCGAAGGGCGTGTTGCCCAGCGTCCACACCTCCGGCGGGTTGCTCAGCGGCAGCCGGCGCTCGGGCTGGCCGCAGCGCAGGCCGGCGCTGCTGTGGCCCGGCTCCGGCGCCAGGCCGTCCACCAGGGCCAGCACCGCCAGCAAGGTGGGCCCGGGCTCGACCACGGCGCAGCGGAATCGCCCGTCCCATAGCGTGCCGCGGCCGCCGTGTCGGCGATGGTGGGCACTCACGTAGCGGCGGCCCACGGCCTGCATCAGGCGACTGGGGCCGGTGACTTCGGCCGGCGTGAGCACGAGATGCACCTCGTCGGCTGCCAGCGCAAAGGCGTGCACGCGCACGCCCTGGCTGGCGGCGGCCTCGCGCAGGGCGTCGAGGTAGTTATCGCGGTCGATGTCGTCGGCAAACACCGGCCGGTCGGCCAGGCCGCGCTGGATCAACCAGTGCGGCTGGCCGGCGATGGCAAGGCGGGGCAGGCGGGCCATCTGAAGCGATGTGAGCAGGGGCTTACCAATCGAAGAGCCGCTGCCCGGTGAGCCGATGGTGCTCGCGCATCGCAAAGCGGTCGGTCATGCCGGCCACGTAGTCGGCCACCGTGCGCAGGGGCTCTTGCGAGGCGCGCGCGTAGTCGGGGCTCATCTCCTGCGGCGCCTGGCGGTAGGCGGCAAACAGCTCGCTCAGCATCTGCCGGGCCAGGCCGGTGCGCTGCACCACCTGCGGGTGGCGGTAGAGCTCGGCGAACAGGAAGCGCTTCAGCGCCAGCGATTCGTCGCGCCGCGCCGGCGACAAGCCCACCAGCGGCCGCGCCCGGCGCACCGCCTCGGCGTCGAAGGCGCCCCCGCCTGCGGCATCGGCGATGGCCCCGCGGGTGTGCTCGAACAGATCGGCGATCTGCTCCGACAGCAGCCGGCGCAGCGTTTCGTACAGCCGCCGCCGCGCATCCAAGTCCGGGTGCGCGGCCTGCACGGCGGCGTGGTGGCGCGCCATCAGTGGCACTGCCAGCAGCTGCTCCAGCGTGATCAGCCCCGAGCGCACGCCGTCGTCGGCATCATGGGCGCTGTAGGCCAGCTCGTCGGCCACGTTCACCAGCTGCGCCTCCAGGCTGGGCGATCCGCCGTGCACGAAGCGGGCGGCGGGGCCGTCGGGCTCGTCGGCCAGCAGGCGCGCGGCGTGGCGGCGGCTGCAGTGCTTCAGGATACCTTCGCGTGTTTCGAAGCTCAGGTTCAAGCCGTCGAAGGCGGCGTAGCGGGCTTCCAGCCGGTCGACGACCCGCAGGCTCTGCAGGTTGTGCTCGAAGCCGCCGTGATCGGCCATGCAGGCCTGCAGTGCGTCTTGCCCCGCATGGCCGAAGGGCGTGTGGCCCAGGTCGTGTGCCAGCGCGATGGCCTCGACCAGGTCTTCGTTCAGCCCCAGTGTGCGCGCCACCGAGCGGCCCAGCTGGGCCACTTCGAGCGAGTGCGTCAGCCGCGTGCGGAACAGATCGCCCTCGTGGTTGATGAACACCTGCGTCTTGTAGACCAGCCGCCGGAAGGCGTTGCTGTGCACGATGCGGTCGCGGTCGCGCTGATGCTCGGTGCGCGGCGGCGACGGCGCCTCGGTGATCCGTCGCCCGCGCGAGCGTAGCGGATCGCTGGCCCAGAGGGCCAGGGGCGTGTTCAAGCCGGCAGCGCGGCGCCGGCGCGCTGCCCCACGGTATGGCGGCGGATGGCCGCTTCCACCAAGGGCCGCGGCACGGCGCGCAGCGTGGCGCTGCCGGGGGCGTCGATCAGCACGTAGCGCGTGTCGCCGGCTTCGGCCTTCTTGTCGACGGCCATCAGCTCGAACCAGCGGTCCGGCCCCAGGGCGGGCGCTTCCACCGGCAGACCGGCACGCTGCACGAGGCGAGCCACGCGGTCGGCAAAGGCCGGCGTGATGAGGCCCAGATCGGCCGACAGCGTGGCGGCAATCACCATGCCGCAGCCGACGGCCTCGCCATGCAGCCATTGGCCATAGCCCAGGCCGGCCTCGATGGCGTGGCCGAAGGTGTGGCCGAAGTTCAGGATGGCGCGGCGGCCGCTTTCGCGCTCGTCGCCGCCCACGACATCGGCCTTGATCTCGCACGAGCGCTGCACGGCAAAGGCCAGCGCCTCGGCGTCGCCGGCCAGAAGCGCATCGACGTGTTGCTCCAGCCAGTCAAGCAGCGCGGGGTCTGCGATCGGCGCGTACTTGATCACCTCGGCCAGGCCCGCGCGCAGCTCGCGGGGCGGCAGAGTGGCCAGTGTGGCCAGGTCGCACAGCACACGCTGGGGCTGCTGGAAGGCGCCGATCATGTTCTTGCCCAGCGGGTGGTTGATGGCGGTCTTGCCGCCGACCGAAGAATCGACCTGCGCCAGCAGCGTGGTGGGCAGCTGCACAAAGGGCACGCCGCGCATGTAGCAGGCGGCGGCGAAGCCGGTCATGTCGCCCACGACACCACCGCCCAGGGCGAACAGCATCGCCTTGCGGTCGCAGCCCTCGCGCAGCAGGTGGTCGAACACGGTGTTGAGGTTCGCCCAGTCCTTGTAGGCCTCGCCATCGGGCAGCAGCACCTGGCTCGTGCGGGGCGCCACGGCCCGCATGGACGCCAATGCCTGCTCGCCATGCAGCGCAAAGACGGTGGGGTTGCTCACCAGCACGGCGTGCGTGCAGCGCGGCAGGCCGTGCCAGGCGGCGGCCCTGCCGAGCAGGCCGTGGCCGATGAGGATGTCGTAGTGCTTGCTGGGCGTGCGCACCGCGACGACACGCGGCGTGCTGCGGGGCTCGTTCATGGCTCCCAGTGTACGGGGCGGGCTTGGGCAAATGCCGTGTCGCTGCTGCCGGCTCAGCCCTGCTGCGGGTTCGCGGTCGGCCGGCGTGTGGGGTCGACGAGGCCGGCCAGCTCCAGCTGCATCAGCACCATCCCTAGCAGCGTGGGCACCGAGGGCCGGGCGGCCTCGATCACGAAGTGGGCGGTGCGGCGGTACAGCGGATCGCGTTCGCGGAACAACTCGCGCAGCCGCTTCAGCGGATCGTCGACCTGCAGCAGCGGCCGCTGGGTGTCGTGGCGCAGTCGCCGGAACAGCTCTTCCGGCGTGGCGCGAAGGTACATCACGTGGCTGCGGGAGTGCAGGGCGTCGCGGTTGGAAGGGCGCAGCACGGCGCCGCCGCCCGTGGCGAGCACCAGGGCCCCCCGGCCGGTGAGCTCGTCGATCACGTCCTGTTCGATGTGGCGGAAGCGGTCCTCGCCATGCGCCGAAAAAAAATCGCGGATCGGCATCCCGATCCGCGATTCGATCTCGGTGTCGCTGTCGACGAAGGGCAGGTCGAGCTGGCGCGCGAGGTGGCGGCCGACGGTGGACTTGCCACAGCCTGGCATGCCGACCAGGCTGAATCGGGACATCCTGTTCGAAGCCTGCTAGAACGGGCAGCCCGGGTCTGGACGAGTTGCCGTGTCGAGCACAAAAGTGAATGAGCTGGTCAACCCGCCTGGCGAACGTACCGCCAATGTCACGGTCCCGCTGGTCACAGCGGGCAATGTGAACTCGTAGCTCAACGACACACCGGTAGCGCTGTTGGTACTTGGGATCGGACTGCCTCCACTGATACCCACCGTGAGGCCGGAAGTGGTCGTACTTGCACTCACAACAGAACCCGCCGCGAGAGGATTCAAACGCACAGGATTCGCGTCCGCTGCAATCACATCGATCACGCCACTTCGGTTGCCCACATAAGCTCGCCTTGCCCCTGGCGCACCGACGGGTACGAAAGGTGTCGTAGATGTGGACGGGCTTGTCCTGAGGGGGATCGCCACGCAGCTGGCATCGAGCACAGCCCCGGGGTTGCCCCAGAGAGGACGAGCGACCGAGGTGGACAGGACCGTTTCAACTGCACGTCTGACATACACCTGCCCGGCGCCACTCCAAACACCGTCACAGGTGCCTGTTTGGCTGGGAATCGAGGGTCCGCCCAGACTCAAAAGGGCGTTCGGATTCGGGGCGCAAGTGTTGGAGTTGCTTATGGTCAACGATACAAACTCATCGACGGCGGAATCATATGTGCCGTTGTAGTCGCGATCCCGATAGACATTACCGAGATCCTGGAATGCCTCGCCAGCGTCGAAGACGTTGTTGCCGTTGCTATCGAGAAACGACTCTTCGCCCAGTGCATATGCAAGCACCGTGATCCGCCCGTCTAGTGGTCGGGGCGAGGAAGATACAAAGTTTGCCGTTGTGCGGGCGATGCCGTTGACTATTGCGATCCGCTTGATTCCCTCAACCTGGCCACCTTCAGCAACGAAGTTGATCGAAGTACCGGCTGGCACTGGGTTTGCGCTGCGGTCAGATGCGATTACCTGATATGTATTCGGGGTTCCGTCAATGTCGTAGCCCTCGATGTTCAACGTGCCCTGTGAGAGTGAGAAATTGAGCTGCGAGGGTAATCCGACCGAGACGCTCAGGTTGCTCGAGACCGTCGAGATGGTCGGCGAAGTGCCGGCGAGGCGAGCGTCGATGCGTACCGGTGTTGGCAGCGTGCCGGAATTGACTCTGGCGGATACTCGTCCCTGGGCATCCGAATTGGCTGTAAAGGGTGTGGGGGATGGTGGCGACACTGACTCAACGGCGCGGCCTTCCATCGTGACCCCGCCCGCTCCTGTGGTGAGGCGAAGCTCGACAGGCCGATTTGGCAGCGGATTACCGGCCGCGTCCCGCACCTCGAACGTCACTACAGACGATTCAGTGAAACCAGATCCGCGTAGGAAGATCTGCTCGGGTAGGGCTTGCACGAATGCAATGCTCGATTCCGCCGGAACTCGGATGGGCAGTTCCAGTCCCAACGAGGTACCCGTTGCAGTCACCGTAGCCACCAGTCGATCCCTGTCTTGGAGGGCGCCGCATCCGTTATCTCGATACTGAATCTCGATCGTGTCTGAGGTGGCGGTAATCGAGGTTGGCGAAACAACCGCCTTGCCCAAAGCGAGGCATGAAGAACCGACGGCGATTGCAGTGGGTGAACTCACGCTTGCACCGGAGAGTTGCAGCCGCAGAGTCGTTTGGCCATATGCGGACAAAGGAGCCGGGGGTAGGCCGGGCGCGATGGCGAAGTTCGTCAAGGTGACTGGTGTCGCCAGAACCTGGAAACCGCTGGTTCTTTGTAGCGTTGTTCCTCCGAAGGAAACGCTGGCTCTGATTTCGTCTGCGCCCGCAGAAACCGACGTGGCCGGAACAAGTCGCACGGTCGCGATTCCGGATGCGTTGGTCAGCGCGGTGGGGATATTGGTCGTTGCAAGGCCCCGAATGACGTTAAATGTCACGACCTGCCCAGCGACAGGAGTTCCCGCGGCGCTGCGCAGGGTAACCGTTACATCCGCCGGTTCAGCCGCACTGATGGATGTGCGCGAAACCGTTAGGTCCAAGCTGGGGGAGCCTGCTAGTACGTCGGTAACGAATTGGGCTGAAGCCTGCTGTGATACGGCAACTGTCCCTACCGTTGTCGCTGCGCGCACGATGTCAGCACCTGAGGCGGTGCCGGCTCGAATTGCGAGGCTGGCGGAGGCGATACCTGCTGAGTTGGTCAGCGCGGTTGCAGGTGTGAACTGCCCGAGCGCGAATTCGGTGGAGAAACTGACCAAAGCTCCACTCACTGGGTCACCGGCCGCATTTCGGACCGTCGCGTTCACTGTCGATGGAGATGAGGACGTGACTGTTGAGTTGCTCAAGGTTAGCGCCATGGACGGCGACTCGCCGACTATCTGGACACTGACACTCCCCTGCAGGTCACGGCCCGCCACGGATGTGCTGGCACTCAAAAGGTCTGCGGCGTTGGTGGTGGGGTTCGCGGGTGCAACTCGCGTAACGGCCCGTCCCGTGCTATCCGTCAGTGTCGAAGCAGGTGTAAGCGTGACTAGGCCGTTGGCTGACCGGAACGTGACCACCTGATTCGCCAGCAGGTCGCCTGTTTCGTTTCTGACCGTCGCCACGAAGTCCACTGGGCTTGTGGACGCCCGCAGAGTGCTCCCGGCCGGGGCTAATGCCACTGCGATGGTTGGGGTTGCGCCTGTGACTGACAAGCCAACGCTGCTGCTGATCGAAGCGTTTGTGCCCGAAGTCGTCGGAACGGAAGCGGTAGCCTGAATCTCGTCGGCGCCCGAGAGCCCTGCGCTGGTGGGGCGCACGGTCAGACTGACACCACCGTTGGCATCCGTCAGGGCTGAGCTCGTGCTGAGCGCTGAGAGGCCTCGAACCGAAGAGAACAGTACCACTCGACCGGCGATTGGCCTGCTCTGGGCATCTCGCAGAGTGGCTGTGACAGTGACCGGGGCTGCTGCTGTGACCACGCTGCCGGTCGCTGACAGCGCCAAGCTGGCCTGTCCTGAGGCGCCTGCGCCGGCTTGTACCTGCAACGAAGCTGTTCGGGTGATGCCTGTGCTAGCCGCCGTTACGGAAATCGTCCGCAAGCTGGTGTCGGCTCCGATGCCGACGGTCGCACTCAGGCGGCCGGCTGTGTCTGTTGTAGCTGAACCGGCAGTGACGACTGCATTGTTGTTCGCGCTCAGAGTGACGGGCACTCCCGAAAGTGCATTGCGATTTGCATCGACCGCAGTAACCGTGACTGTCACGGTCTCGAGTCCACTGTTTGCGACCGTGGACGAACTCAGAACCAGCACCAGATCCGATGCAGTCGGCCCGCTGCCACCGCCCCCGCCTCCGGAACCACCCCCGCCCGCAGGGCCACCAAACGGCGAGCCACCACCCCCGCCCCCTCCGCAAGCCGCCAGGCTTGTGACCGCAAGTGCAAGTAAAAAGCGTCGAATCATCTGCATATTGATATCCCTGGGCACGCAGGCCGCTTGCGTCAGCGCGCAGCCGACCGGTCGGTGACGATCTTGGGCGTGATGAACACCAGCAACTCCGTCTTGCGCGTGCTGCGCTCGTTGCTGCGGAACAGCACGCCGAGGAAGGGAATGTCGCCCAGCAGCGGCACCTTGGCCACGCGGTTCTGTTCGTCCTGCGTGAAGATGCCGCCGATGACGACGGTGCCGCCGTTCTCGACCAG
>JAIYDH010000248.1 GCA_027487585.1 Rubrivivax sp. | reverse complement strand
TGTCCACCTGGTTCCGCGCGCTGCCCCGCGCCCCGCATCGACTCCTGGCCAGCGCCATGACGGTGGCCCTGCTCGGCACCCTGTCGGCCTGCGGGGGTGACAGCGGCGGCTACACGCCCGCGGCCGCGTCGCAGAGCGATCGCCGCGAACTGCCGCAGGCCTTCGTCACGCGCGCGGCTGTCAACTACTCACCGTACCGCACCTCGCGCAGCCCGGCCGATCTCGAGTTCGAGGTCATCACGCCGGCCAACGTGCTGCAAGACTTGCGGCTGGTGCAGGCCACCGGAATTGGCACCATCCGCTTGTTCAGCAGCCGCGCCTTCTCGGAGACCGTGCTGCGGGTGATCCGCGACAATAACCTCGACCTGAAGGTGCAGCTCGGCTCCTTCCCGGTGCCGCCAACCACCGCTGCCATCGAGGCCCAGAACCAGGCAGAGCTCGAGGCGCAGATCCGCCTGGCCAACGCCTTCCCCGACATCGTGCTGGCGGTCAGCGTGGGCAACGAGAAGCTGGTGGAGTGGTCGGCCAACCGCATGGAGCCGGCCGTGCTGGCGACCTACCTGCGCAAGGTGCGCGCTGCCATCAAGCAACCCGTGACGATCAACGACAACTGGCTGTACTGGTCGAAGGTCGACAAGGTGATCGCCGAGTCGGTGGACTTCGCGGCCGTGCACGTCTACCCCTTCCTCGACACCTTCTACGACCCCACCAGGTACGACTGGCGCCAGAAGTCCGTGCCCGAGGGCCAGCGCGCCCAGGCCATGATCGACGCCACCATCGCCGAGGCGAAGAAGCAGTTCGAAGACGCGCGCGCTGGCCTGGTGAAGTTCGGCCTGGGCAACATCCCCATGGTCATCGGCGAAACCGGCTGGGCCGCGGTCGACACCAACGGCGGCCCGAGCCTGGCCTTCCGCGCCCACCCGGTGAACCAGAAGATGTACTTCGACGCGCTGCAGGTCTGGGCCACCCAAGGCCGCCGCGACGTGCAGGGCCCGAAGGCCATCTTCTTCTTCCAGGCCTTCGACGAGCCCTGGAAGCAGGGCGACGACGGCTGGGGCCTGTTCAACGCCCAGCGCCAGGCGCGCTACACCGTGCAGTCGCTCGGCACCTGCGGCGTGACCTGGGCCTGCGAGCCCGGCACGTACACGCTGGCCAATGCGGTGAAGTGGGTGCTGCCGACGCTGGCCACGCCCGTCACGGCCAACCGCTACACGCTGTTTGCCAACACCCCCACTGCGGGTGAGCAGGTGGCCACCGGCCTGCGCTGGGACCCGTTTGCCCTGACCGGCTACCGCGAGTTCGGCGGCGGCCCGGCCTCGCCCGACGGCGGCGTGCACTTCGAGGTCTCGCCCAACCCGGTGGACTTCGGCTGGGGCCTGTTCCTGTACTCCGGCAGCGGTGGGCTCGAGAACTTGAGCAACTTCGCGACCGGCCGCCTGAACTTCCAGGTGCGCAGCGACGGCTACCCCGGCAAGATCGAGGTCGGCATCAGCACCGATACAGAAGACCGCGACATCCAGGAGGCCTTCCTGCAAATCGCACCCGGCGAGCTGGGCTACTGCAACAGCGGCAACTGGTGCAACGTGTCGATCCCGATCTCGGCCTTCCTGGCCAAGAACCCGAAGCTCGACCTGCGCTACGTGAACTTCCGCTTCATCGTCGCCGACCGCTACAGCTTCACAGGCAAGCCGCTGAACCTGACCGGCCTGCCGCCGGTGCGCATCGACGGGCTGCACTGGTCGCGATGACACCTGCGCCTGCACCGCTGCACTGGGTGCTGAGCGCGCGTGACAGCCGCCACGGCCACGAGCTGCGCCTGACGGCGCAGCCCCCGCTGCACCCCGCCGCCGATGCGGCCGACCACGCGCGCGCACCGGCGCGCCTGTGGGTGGACAGCACGCGCCGCTTTCAGCGGCTTGAGGGCTTCGGCGGCGCCTTCACCGAAGCCGCCGCCACCACCTGGCTGAAGCTCTCCGAGCCTCAGCGCGAGGCCGTGCTGCGCGCCTGCTTCGACCGCGCCCACGGCCACGGCTACACGCTGTGCCGCGTGCACATGAACAGCTGCGACTTCGCGCTCGGCAACTATGCGCACGTCGAGGCCGAAGGCGACGTGGCGCTCGAGAGCTTCTCGATCGCGCGCGATCACGAGGCCCTGCTGCCGATGATCAAGGCCGCGCAGCGCGTGGCGCCCGAGCCGCTGAAGCTGCTGGTCTCGCCCTGGAGCCCGCCGGCCTGGATGAAGGACAGCGGCCGCATGAACGACGGCGGCCGCCTGCGCCCCGAGTTCCGCGCCGCGTGGGCGCAGTGCTTCGTGCGCTTCATCCGCGCCTACGAGGCCGAGGGCGTGCCGGTGTGGGGTGTGTCGGTGCAGAACGAGCCCGAGGCGCGCCAGCGCTGGGACTCGTGCCTGTACACCGCCGAGGAAGAGCGCGACTTCGTGCGCGACCACCTCGGCCCCGCACTGCACGCTGCCGGCCTGGCCCACGTGCGCATCGTCGTGTGGGACCACAACCGCGACGCCATGGTCGAGCGCGCCAGCATCATCTACGGCGACGCCGAGGCCGCGAAGTACGTCTGGGGCACCGGCTTCCACTGGTACATGGAAGACCACTTCGAGCACGTGCAGAAGGTGCACGACGCCTGGCCCCACAAGCAGCTGCTGTTCACCGAAGGCTGCCAGGAAGGCGGCCCGCACTGGGGCCGCTGGGAGCTGGCCGAGCGTTATGCGCGCTCGATCATCAACGACCTGAACCACTGGACGGTGGGCTGGATCGACTGGAACCTGCTGCTCGACGAACAGGGCGGCCCCAACCACGTGGGCAACTTCTGCAGCGCGCCGTTGCTGGCCGTGCCGGCCGAAGACGGCGTGCACCCGCAGAGCTCGTACGCCGCAATCGGCCACTTCGCGCGTTACGTGCAGCCGGGTGCCGAGCGCGTGCTGTGCGCTGCCACGCGCGAGGCGCTGGAGTGCTCGGCCTTCGCCAACCCCGATGGCAGCCTGGCCGTGGTGGTGCTCAACCGCAGCGAGCACGACATCGCCTTCTCGCTGGCGCTGGACGGCACGGCCCACCCCACCGACCTGCCGGCGCACGCCATCGCCACCTACTTGCGGGCCGCGTGATGAGCAGCGGCCCGCTGGCCACAGCGGCCCGGGTGCTGGCCGACATCGGCGGCACCAACGCGCGCTTCGCCTGGCAGGCCGGCCCGGGCCAGCCGATCGACACCGTGCTGAGCCTGCCCTGTGCCGACTACGCCTCCATCGGCGAGGCCATGAAGGGCTATCTGCACCGCACGGGCCGCGCCCTGCCGCCGGCCTGCGCCATCGCCATCGCCAACCCGGTGGTGGGCGACCGCGTGGCCATGACCAACCACCACTGGGCCTTCTCCATCCGCGAGCTGAAGGCCGAGCTGGGCCTGCAGCGGCTGCTGGTCGTGAACGACTTCACCGCACTGGCGCTGGCGCTGCCGCGCCTGGGGCCGGCCGACCGCTGGCAGCTCGGCGGCGGCGAGCCCGAGCCCGGCGCCGCCATCGGCCTGATCGGGCCCGGCACCGGCCTGGGTGTATCGGGCCTGTTGCCCGACGGGCGCGGTGGCTGGTTGCCGATCCAGGGCGAAGGCGGCCATGGCACGCTGGGCGCCACGACGCCGCGCGAGGCCGAGGTGCTGGCCGTGCTGCGAGACTGGCACGGCCATGCCTCGGCCGAGCGCGCGGTGTCTGGCCAGGGCCTGGTGGACATCCACCTGGCGCTCCAGCAGCTCGATGCCGCACCCGGCCCGCAGCACGCGGCCTCGGCCGTCGTCGGTGCCGCGCTGGCCGGCAACGACGCGCGCTGCACCGAAGCACTGCAGCTGTTCTGCGCCTTCCTGGGCATCGCGGCCGGCAACCTGGCGCTCACGCTGGGCGCGCGAGGTGGCGTGTACATCGGCGGCGGCATCGTGCCGCGCCTGGGCCGCTGGTTCGAAGGCTCGCCCTTCCGCGCCCGCTTCGAGGCCAAGGGACGCTTTGCCGCCTACCTGCAGCCCGTGCCGGTGTACGTGATCGACAC
>JAIYDH010000355.1 GCA_027487585.1 Rubrivivax sp. | reverse complement strand
CACCACCGGCGGCCGCTCGGCCGTCAGGGCCAGCAGCACGTCGGCGTACCAGGTGCAGTTCAGGCCGAGCACCTCGTCGTGCTTCTCGTCGCGCGGCATCATGTCCATGCGGCCGGCGTGCACGCCCAGCAGCTTCCAGGGCAGCCCGCTGGCCACCAGGGCCTCGGCGCTGCTGCGCATCACGACGGCGGCACCGCTGGTACCGCGGTGCGTGCGCGCGTCGGTGAGGAAGTAGCCCTGGCCCTGGAAGCGCACGCCAAACGCCGAGGCCACGGCGGCCTGGCGCACCACCGGCAGGTGGTGCAGCGTGTCGTGAAAGCCCAGCGGAAAGCCCACCACGAGCAGCGCGCTGCCCACCGGCACTTCGTCGTAGGCCACCTGCAGGTGCGCCGGCGTGAAGGCCCGCATCTGCACCTCGGGGGGCAGCGCCTCGGCGTCGATCTCGAGCACCGCCACGTCGACGTCACCGCCGGAGTCGCGGGCCTGGCGCCAGACGGCCCGGCCGTCGCGGAACAGCGGCATCGACCAGCACAGCGAGCGCGTCAGGTTCTCGGCATCGAGGTGCAGCTCGAGCTCGATGCGGTCGGGGTGGTGGTCGGAGGCCTCGTCGAACAGCACGTGGCGGCTCGTCACCAGCCACAGGCGCCCGTTGCGCTTGAAGAAGAAGCCGCTGGCCCGCGTGAGCACACGCGGGCCGGCATGGGTGACTACCGACACGGCGGCAAGCAGGAGAGGTTCGATCACCGTGCATTGTGCGCCGGCCGCGCGCGCACCCTTTCCAGCGGGCTGTCAGTGCGCGTAGCCGTCGGGCAGGCCGGCCAGCAGGCCAGCCAGTTCGTCGGCATGCTCTTCCTCGACGGCGAGGATGTTCTCGATCAGCCGCCGCGTCGTCGGATCGTGGCCTTCGAGCATGGCGATGAAGCCGCGGTAGCTGTCGATCGCGATGCGCTCGGCCACGAGGTTTTCGCGCACCATGTCGGCCAGCGTCACGCCTTCGATGTACTGCGCGTGGCTGCGCTGCAGCAGGCCCTGCGGCGCGAAGTCGGGCTCGCCGCCCAGCTGCACGATGCGCGCCGCCAGCCAGTCGGCATGCTGCTGCTCCTGCTCGGCATGCACCAGGAACTCATCGGCCACCGGGCGCGCCTGCGGCCCGCGCGCCATGAAGTGATGGCGGCGGTAGCGCAGCATGCACACCAGTTCGGTGGCCAGCGCGGCATCGAGCCGTGCCAGCACCTCGCTGCGGCCCGGGCCGTAGCCGGCCGTCACCGCGCCGTCGGCGACGTGGGCACGCGCCTGGCTGCGCAGGCGTTCGGTGTCGGCCTGTGCCGCATCGAGCACCGCGTGCCCTTCGGCACCGGGCAAGGCCGGCTTCACTTCATCCTCATGTCGTTCTTGACCGAGCTCACGCCGGACATGCCGCGCACCATGGCGACGGTGCGGTCGATGTCCGCCTGGCTGTTGACGAAGCCGCTGAGCTGCACGCGGCCCTTGAAGGTCTCGACGTTGATTTCCATCGAACGCAGGCTCGGTTCGGCCAGGACCGCGGCCTTCACCCGGGTCGTGAGGACGCTGTCTTCGACGTATTCGCCGGTGCTTTCGGTGCGCGGGCTGCCTGCGCAGGCCGCCAGCAAGGCCACGGAGGCCACGGCGAAGGAGCTGAGCAACAGGCGGCGGGGGAGCATGGGGGTCATGATGAGTCCTCGGTGGTTGGATGGTTCGTTGCGCTCAGCGGCGCAGCAGGTCGGCGCCTTCGCCGGCAAACACGATCTCGACGCGGCGGTTGCTGCGTCGGCCGGCATCGGTGTCGTTGTCGGCCACCGGCGATGACTCACCGTGCCCGACGACCTTGAGTCGCTGGCCGTCGATGCCCATGCCGACCAGCATCGCTCGCACGGCATCGGCGCGGCGTTCTGACAAGGCCTGGTTCGCCGAATCGCTGCCCTGGCTGTCGGTGTAGCCCTCGACGGAGGCCTGGCGCATCGGGTTGCGGCGCATGAACTCCGCCAGGCCCGAGACGCTGCCCGCGCCGGTGGCCAGCACGCGGTCCTTGCCGCTGGCGAACAGCATGTCGCCGAGCGTGACGACGATGCCGCGGTCGGTGCGGCGCGCATTCAGCAGCTTGAGCTGGGCCTCGAGGTCGTCGACACGGGCTACGCTCTGCGCGACCTCAGCGCGGCTGCTGGCGACCTCGGCCCGCGTGTTCGCGACCTCGCGGCTGGCCTGGGCCAGGGCCACGTCCTTGGCGGCGCCTTGCTGCTGCGAGGCCGCCAGCTGGCGTTGCGCCGCATCGGCTTCGGCCGTGCGCAAGGCCAGGCGCATGGCGTCGCGCTCGACCCGTGCGCCCTCCACCACCGATTCGGCCTCGCGTGCCGCGCTCGTCTCACGCGCCACGACAACCCGGCGCGACGCGAGATAGGCCAGGTGCTCCACATCGGCGGCACCGGCGCCGGCCTGGTGGGCGGCATCGGCCCGCTCGAGGGCGGTCACTGCGGCGCGCATCTCGACGTCGGCATGGCGCTGCAGCAGCGTCTCGCTGCGGGCCGTGGACACGGCGGCGCGCGCTTCTTCGAGCCGCATGTTGCGGTCGGGCACGCTTTCGCAGGCCACCAGCAACGTTGCCAGGGACAGGGCCGTGAGCAGCCCGGCGCAGCGCGCTGTCGGGCGCCCGGTTGCGAGGGTGGCGAAGGGCGAACGATCAAATTGAGCAGACATGAGGTGACTCCTGGCGCGCCTTAACGGACGGCCTTGCGGTTGAGTTCTTCGCGCAGGGCGCGGGCGGCGGCTTCTGACTCCGTGGCGGCCTGTCGCGCACGTTGCGCCTGGGCATGCAGCTCGGCGACCTGGGCATCGACCGTGGCCTGTTCGGCCAGGCGCAGCCCGCGCTCGGTGTCGCCGCGGGCGATGGCGGCGCGGGCATCGGCCAGCTTGGTGGTGGCCACGCGCAGCTGGTCGGGTGCCATCTCGCCGGTGGCGGTGGAACTGGCACGGCGCACGGCGGCGTCGGCCACGGCCATCGGCACGTCGGTGGGCGGCGGGCTGGCACAGGCGCCGAGGGCGAGCGTGGCCACCAGCAGCAGGCCACCCAGTCCCACGGCGGGGCCGCGGCGGTCGAGCGGGGCCTGAGCCCGGCGGTGAAGGGTGCGGTCGATGTTCGTGAGGTGCTTTCTCGCAGGGGCGTCGGCCCCGGTCTCGGCGGGAGGCGCCAGCTCCGGCCGGTGTGGCCGGGAGCGCCGTGTTCCCAGGAATGCCGAGACTGCGCGCCGCGCCGTCGGCGGTCTGTCTGGCAACGCACACCGGTGCACCGGGGCGTCGGCGCCACAGCGGCCCCGCCCGTGCGCTGGCGCACCGACGCCGCTCGGGCCAACACCGAAGCTGTCTGTCCTGGCCTGCACCGGCCCTGCCAGAGGAGTCAGCTTGCTTTACTACAGCGTCGTGTTTCTCGTCATCGCCCTCGTCGCCGCGTTCTTCGGCTTCGGCGGCATCGCCACCGGCGCGGCCGGCATCGCCAAGCTGCTGTTCGTGTTGTTCGTGGCGCTGGCGGTGCTGAGCTTCCTGTTCGGTGCCTTGCGCACAGGCTGAGAGCTTGCGAAGTATTCCGCCGCGCCCTTTCTTTCACCCCACCGGAGTTTCTTCATGACCACCCACCTGCGCCCCGACCTCGACGGCCATCAACCCGCACTGACCACCGCCTCGCTGAGCAGCGCGTTCGATGGCCTCACCGACACGGCTGAATCGCTGGCCCACCGTGCATCCGAGAAGGCGCGTGCCCAGGCCCAGCGCCTGCTCGATGCCGGCAGCCTGCACATCCGCGAACGGCCCCTGCAGTCGATCCTGGTGGCCGCGGCCACCGGCGCCGTGGTGGCGCTGCTGGTCGAGCTGGTCGCGCGCTCCGTCGCTCGGCCGCGTTGAGCATGGGCGCAGCGCGCCTGGACAGCGCCCGCAGCGCGCACGGCATGCACCCGCTGCTCGCGCTGGCGCTGCTTCAGCCGCATCTGCTGATCGCGCATGCCTCGGCCTGCGTCGAGTTGCTGGCTGCCGAAGCCGATGTGGCCGCTGCGCACTGGCGCCGCCAGGGTGTGTGGATGGCCACGGCCGCAGCCGGCCTGATGCTCGGCGCAGCGCTGGCCGGCACCGCGCTGCTGCTGTGGGCGGCCCTGCCCACGGGCACCCTGCCCCAGCCACTGCTGTTGTGGCTGGTGCCGCTGGTGCCGCTGGTGCCGGGTCTGCTGGCGCTGGCGGCGGCCAGGCGACAACAGCCCCCGGCGTTTGCGCTGCTGCGCCAGCAACTGGCCGCCGACCTGCGGTTGTTGCAACAGGCCACCCCGGGCGCGCCGCCATGACGACACGTCCCGACGCACCGCCTGCGCTCGTCGCGGCTCAGGTGCACCTGCAAGCCACGCACGCGGCGCTGGCGGCAGCTCTGCGCCAGGAGGACGTCGCTGACGCCGACGCCGAGATCAATGCCGAGGCCCCGGCTGGCAGCGAGGGCACGGCCACCGCCGGAGCGGGTCTGCTGCGGCAGTCGCTGGTGGTTCAGCTGGCCGGGCACGCCGTGGCACCCTGGGCCGAGCAACGCCCGTGGACGCTGATGGTCGTGGCCGCCGGCGCTGGCGCGCTGCTGGCCTCGCGCATGGGCCGCGGCATGCTCGGCAGCCTCGCCATGGCGGCCCTGCTGGCGCCCGCGCCGGGCCGGCGCACTCTGCAGCCGCTGGCGGCCGGCCTGGCCTTCCTGCTGCGCCGCCGCTCCGGCCCGCCACCGCGCTGAAGCGAGCAGAGCCCATGAACCTGCCCCCGCCTCACCGCCACGCCGCCCTCGGCAACCATCCGCCGCCGACCTGGGCCGCGCTGCGCCAGTTCGCCGACCGCGTGCAGTCGGCCTCGCGGCCGCGTTTCCTGAGCAGCGTGCTCGTGCTCGGCGGCGCGGCCTTCGGTGTCGCGGCGTTGGCGCAGCAGCTGCAGGCCTGGCTGCTGCCATGGCCCGGGCCCTGAAGCCGCGGGCGCCGGCGCACGCGCTGCTCGACCCGGCGCTCGGCCCGACCGATCCACCGCTGCGTGAGCCGGTGCCGGTGACGGCCAGCGCCCACGAGCGCGGCGTGCGCCTGGCCGGCCTGCTCGGGCGCGAGGTGCGCGCAGCCACCGCGGCCTCGTTCCTGCCGCGGCTGAAGGCCAGCACACGGGCGCTGCAGCGCGCGCACCGCAGCCTGGCGCAGCAGGCACGAGGCGGCCACGCGCTCAGCGAAGCCGGCATCTGGCTGCTCGACAACATCGGCCTCATCAGCGAACAGATCAGCGCCGTGCGCGACGGCCTGCCACGCGGCTTCTACCGCCGCCTGCCGGTGTTCGACGGCGGCACGGCCGACGGTCTGCCGCGGGTCTTTGCGCTCGCCTGGGCGCATGTCGGCGACACCGACAGCCGCTTCGATGTCTCGACGCTGAGCGACTTCCTCGAAGGCTGGCAGGCCGATCCGGCCCAGGAGCTGACGCTGGCCGAGCTGTGGGCGCTGCCGACGACGCTGCGCCTGGTGCTGATCGAGAACCTGCGCCGCCTGGCCGAGCGCACGGCGGCCGAAGAGGCCGCGCGCGAAGAGGCCGACCGGCTGTGCGACGGACCCGTCGGCTCAGGCGTGGCGGGCGCCCACGCACCCGCCACGGCGCTGACGGTCGACACCCTGCAGGACGTGTTCGCGCGCATGGCGCGGCGCGGCGTCGGCGACGTCTTTGCGCTGCAGGTCATGCACCGGCTGCACGACGAGGGCGACACGCTGCCGCCGTTGGCCCGCGACAGCCGCGAACCCGTGCGTGCGGCGCTGGCGGCCGCGCTGCCCGACCCCGACGCCGCGGCGCGCCGCCAGCACCAGGAACGCGCGGCCGACGACGCCAGCGTGGCGCAGGCGCTGCGCTCGCTGCAGGCGCTGGCGCGAGCCGACTGGCGCGCCCTGGTGTCGGCGTCGAGCCGGCTCGTGCAGGTGCTGCAGCCGCTGCCGGTGTTCGCGGCCGAGGCCGACGCCACGCAGGACATCGGCCTGCACGGTGTGGAAGAGCTCGCCTGGCAGGCCGGCTGGCCCGAGTCGGCCGTGGCGCATGAACTGGCCGAACGAATGCGCCAAGCCGGGCGCCAGGCCGCACGCCACGCGAGCCCGGGCACGGCCGCCCCGGCCGAAGCCGCCGGCCACTGGCTCAGCGGCCCCGGCCGCGCCGAGCTGCGCGCGGCACTGGGCCTGGCGCCGCGCCCGCGCTGGCTGCAGTGGGCACGGGCGCATGCGCTGGCGCTGTACCTGCTGGTACTGGGCCTGGGCAGCGTGGCACTCGTGGGGGTGCTGCTGGCCCAGGCGCCAGGCACCGCCGCGCTGGGTGCCGCCGGGCTGGCGCTGATCGGGCTGCTGGCACTGGCCCCGGCCAGCGACGTGGTGGCCGCGCTGCTGCACCGCCTGCTCGGCGAGTGGACACCGCCGCGGCACGCGCCCCGGCTGGCGCTGGCCGAGGGCATACCGGCGGCCGAGCGCGTGCTCGTCGTGGTGCCGGCGATGCTGGCCGACGAAGCCGGCATCGCCACGCTCGTGGCGCAGCTGGAGCGCCATCACCTCGCCAGCCGCGAGCCGCAGGCCCAGTACGCGCTGCTCAGCGACTACACCGACGCCGAACACGAAGCGCTGCCCGGCGACGCCGCCCTGCTGGCCGCCGCGCAGCGCGCCATCGACGTGCTGGAGCTGCGCCACGCCGCCGAGCCCATGGACGGCCACACCGTGGCACGCCGCTTCCTGCTGCTGCACCGACCCCGCCGCTGGAGCCTGAGCGAGCAGCGCTGGATCGGCTGGGAGCGCAAGCGCGGCAAGCTCGAGCAGCTCATCGGCTGGCTGGCGCTGCCCGAGAGTGTGTCGCCGTTCATCGACCTGGGCACGATCGCGCAGCCGCGCCCGGCCACGCGCCACGTGCTCACACTCGACAGCGACACGCAACTGCCCGCAGGCGTGCTGCGCGCGCTGGTGGGGGTGGCGGCGCACCCGCTGAACCGGCCGCGCATCGACCCGCTGACGCGCCGTGTGATCGCCGGCCACGCCATCCTGCAACCGCGCCTCGACCTGGCCGCGCCGTCGCTGGCCGGGCACACGCCGTACCACCGCATGCTCGCCGGGCCGCTGGGTCACGACCCGTACAACACGGCCTCGTCCGATGTCTTCGGCGACCTCTTCGACGAAGCCGCCTACACCGGCAAGGGCCTGCTCGACGTGGCCGCGCTGCACGCCGTGCTCGGCGGCCGTCTGCCCGAAAGCCAGGTGCTGAGCCACGATCTGCTCGAAGGCACGCTGGCCCGCTGCGGCCGCGTCGGCGACCTGGTGCTCGCCGAGCCGGCGCCGTCGCATCCCGACGTGGCCGCAGCCCGCGGCCACCGCTGGATCCGCGGCGACTGGCAGCTGCTGCCGCTGCTGCTGCAGCCGCGGCGCCATGGCCTGTCGGCACTCGGCGTCTGGAAGATGGCCGACAACCTGCGGCGCTCGCTGGTGGCGCCACTGGCGCTGCTGCTGCTGGCGCTGGCCATGCTCGGCGTGGGCCTGTCGCCGGGGGGCGCTTTGGGGCTGGCGCTGGCGGCCTTCGGCACCGGGCCGGTGCTGGCCGCGCTGGCTGGCCTGGCACCGAGCCGCGACGACCTGGCCTGGCGCCACTTCGTCGGCCGCGCCGGCAGCGAGCTCGGCCGCGCGCTGCTCGTCACGGCCTGGCAGCTGGCGATGTGGCCCCGGCAGGCGGCGTCGCAGGCCAGCGCCATCGGGCTGGCGCTGTGGCGCAGCTTCGTCAGCCGGCGCCACCTGCTGCAGTGGACGCGTACCGACATGCTGGTGGCCGCCGCACCCGGCTGGCGCCAGGCCCTGGCGCCAGTCGGTGCCGCACTCGCCTGGGCCGCGGCGATGGCGCTCGACACCCCGGCCCCCGCGCTGGCCACCGCGCTGGCGCTGCTGTGGGCCGCGCAGCCGCTGTGGGTGGCCCTGGCGGGGCGTGCGCCGGCCGTGGCCGCGTCGCCACTGTCGGCCGACGACCGGCGCTACCTGCTCGACGTGGCACGCGACACCTGGCGCTTCTTCGAGCGCCATGTCGGCGCCGCCACGAACCACCTGCCGCCCGACAACGTGCAGGCCGTGCCACGCCAGTGGGTGGCGGCGCGCACCTCGCCCACCAACATCGGTCTGTACCTGCTGAGCGTGGCCTCGGCGCGCGCCTTCGGCTGGCTGAGCGTGGACGAGATGCTCGCCCGGCTGCAGGCCACGCTGGCCACGCTGCAGCGCCTGCCGCGCTACCGCGGCCACGTGCTGAACTGGGTCGACACCGGCACGCTGCAGGCGCTGACGCCGGCCTATGTGTCGGTGGTCGACAGCGGCAACCTGTGCGTGCACCTGCTGGCCACCGCCGCCGCGCTCGACGAGGCCGCCTCGCCGCAGCCGACGCGCTGGCAGCCCAGCCCGGCCGGGCCCTCGGAAGAGCAGCGCCAGGGCCTTGCACGCGCCGCGGCGCTGTGCCGCGAACTCG
The DNA here is from genome assembly GCA_027487585.1 of Rubrivivax sp. Lineage (GTDB taxonomy): Bacteria > Pseudomonadota > Gammaproteobacteria > Burkholderiales > Burkholderiaceae_C > Rubrivivax. The sequence goes on along the minus strand of JAIYDH010000355.1, from coordinate 13,936 downwards.
CGGCCGAGCCGGAGTTCGGCTTCCTGTTCGACCCGCGCCGACGGCTGTTCCACATCGGCTGGCGCGTCGCGGATCAGCTGGCCGACGAGGGCCACTACGACCTGCTCGCCTCCGAGGCCCGCGCCGCCAGCCTGTGGGCCATCGCCAAGGGCGACGTGCCCGTCACGCACTGGGCCGCGCTCGGCCGGCCGCTGCAGGCCGCCGGCCGCGAGGTGGGGCTGCGCTCGTGGTCGGGCTCGATGTTCGAGTACCTGATGCCGGCCCTGGTGCTCGACGAGCCGGTCGACAGCCTGCTCGGCCGCGCCGCGCGCATGGCGGTGGTCGAGCAGCAGCGCCACGGCAGGCGCCTCGGCTTGCCCTGGGGCCAGAGCGAATGCGCGCGCGCCGAGGTCGACGCCAGCATGGCCTACCAGTACGGCCCGCAAGGCGTGCCGCGGCTGGCGATGCGGCGCACGCCGCCCGAAGAACGCGTGATCGCGCCCTATGCCACCGTGCTGGCCGCGATGGTGGACCCGGCCGCCGCGGTGGCGAACTTGCGCCGCCTCGATGCGCTGGGCGCACGCGGCAACGAAGGCTTCGTCGAGGCGCTCGACGACAGCCCCGAGCGGCGCGGCAGCGACGGCAGCGCCATGCTCGTGCAGACCGGCATGGCCCACCACCAGGGCATGGTGCTGGTGGCGCTGGCGGTGGTGCTGCTGCGCGGCCTGCCGCGCCGCTGGGGCATGGCCGAGCCCGCCATCGCCGCGGTGGCCGCGCTGCTGCAGGAGCGCGTGCCGCACGAGGTGCTGCCGGTGCCCGACCGCGAGGGCGACCTCCCCGCCGTCACCCGGGCCGACCCGCCCGCGGCCCAGGGCGACTGGATCGATCCGCGCCGGCAGGCCCTGCCACCCACGCTGCTGCTGTCCAACGGCCACCACGCCGTGGCGCTGCGGCCCGGCGGCGCTGGCTTCAGCCGCTGCGGCGACGTCGACCTGAGCCGCCGCCGCGACGATCTGCTGCGCGACGCCCACGGCCACTTCCTGTGGCTGCGCCGCACGGCCAGCGCCGCCCCGGTGTCGCTGACGCTGCACCCGGGCGGTGACGACGCTGCGCTGTACCGCACCCGCTTCTGCGCCGCCGAGGCGGTGTTCATGGCCACCTGGCCCGATCTGCGCAGCCGCTGCACGGTGTGGGTGGAACCCGGTCGCGATGTCGAGCTGCGCCGCGTCGAGCTGTGGAACACCTCGCCGCAGGCCTTGTCGGTGGAGCTGATGTCGGCCTTCGAGCCCTGCCTGTCGCCCGTGCGTGCCGACGAGATGCACCCGGGCTTTGCCAACCTCTTCATCGAGACGCGCTGGGACGCCGAGACACAGGCGCTGTGGTTCACGCGCCGGCCGCGGCGCGACGACGAGGCCACCTGGCACGCCGTGCACCTGGTGCTCGGGGCCGAAGGTGCCAGCGCGCCGGCACGGCCGCAGGCCGACCGCGCGCGCTGGCGCGGCCGGCGCCGCGGCGCGGCCGAGCCACTGGCCGAGTTCGATGCCACGCCCACCCCCAGCGGCCCGCTGGCCACGGGCCTGGACCCGGTGGCGGCCTTGTCGCAGGCGCTGGTGCTGCCGCCGCACGGCACGGCGCAGTGGCTGCTGGCCACCGCCGCCGGCACCGACCTGCCCCAGCTGCAGGCCCTGGTGGCCTCGCTCCGCGCCGACGGGCCCGTGGCCGCCGAGGTGCCGCCCGCGGTGCCGCCCGCCACCGAACGCCTGCAGCACCTGGCCACTGTGCTGCTGATGACGGCTACACGCGCCCCCACGGCCGGCCGGCCGTGCAACCGCCACGCCTTCTGGCGCCTGGGGCTGTCGGGCGAGCGGCCGATCGTGCAGGTGCGCATCGCGCAGTCGCGCGGGCTGCCGCTGCTGCGCCTGTTGCTGCGCGGCTTGCAGGTCTGGGCGCAGGGCGGGCTGGTGGTCGACCTCGTCGTCGTGAACCACGAGCCCCGCTCCTACGCCATGCCGCTGCACCACGCGCTGCTGGCGATGCGCGAGCAGCAGCGCCACGAGGCGGCCGAGGCGCGCACCCCCGCCGGGGCCGGCGAACTGCACGTCTGGCTGGCCTCCGAACTGACGCCGGCCGAGATCGCGGGCCTCGCGCAACTGGCGCGCGTGCGGCTGCGCGCCGAGGGGCACCCGCTGGCCGAGCAGCTCGACGACTGGCTCGCCGCCCACCAGGACGCGCACGACCAGGTCCGCGCCGTGCCCTCGGTGCGGCTCGACGCACCCGCGGCGACAGCGCCTGCGCGCCCGCGCTCGCCGCCCGTGGAGTTCGATGCCAGCGACGGCAGCTGCCGCTTCGCCACCAGCCTGGCGCGGCCGACGCCGCGGCCCTGGGTCAACGTGCTGGCCAATGCCGAGTTCGGCGCGCTGGTCTCGGAGGCCGGCCGCGGCTTCAGCTGGGCCGGCAACAGCCGCCTGAACCAGCTCACCGCCTGGGGCAACGACGAGCTCGCCGACATGGACGGCGAGCGCTTCGTCGTGCAAGACCGCCGCAGCGGCCGCTGCTGGACCGTCGGCGCCGACGACACCGGCGACGGCTGCCGCGTGAGCCATGCCCCGGGCCACAGCACGATCACGCAGACGCTGCGGCTGGCGCCAGCGGCCCGCGGCGGGCGGCATGTTCACGATGCACACGAGGCACGCGACACCCGGCTGGCCCACGACCGCCATGACAGCATCGCCCTGCAGGCGCACTGGTGCGTCGATGCCGGCGCCAGCGTCAAGCGCGTGCGGCTGCAGCTGCAGCACCGCGGCCCGGGCGACGCGCTGCTGCGTGTCGTCGGCCTCGTGGAGTGGCTGCTCGGCTGCCTGCGCGGCGACCGCGCCAGCATCGCCACCGCCTGGGCCGAGGGCAGCGGCGCCGGGCCCGACCTGCTGCTTGCCACTCAACTCGACGGCCAGGGCGGCCGGGGCGGCCACACGGCGTTCCTGATGCTGCACCGCACGGGCGCCGAGGCCCCGGCACTCGTCGACTGGACCTGCGACCGGCGCGAGCTCTACGGCGCGGACGGCCGCGCGCAGCTGCCGCAGCACCTGCTGCAGCGCGCCGGCGCCGGCCTCGACCCCTGCGCCGCCGTGGCGATGCCGCTGCGGCTGGCCCAGGGAGGCTCGGCCGAGCTGGTGTTCACGCTCGGCCATGCCGAGTCGGCCGAAGCGGCGCGGGCGCTCGCGGCCCAGGCCTGGTCGCAAGACGCCGCGGCGGCCGAGCAGGCCGCCCGCGCACACTGGCAGGCGCTGGCCAGCGCCGTGCAGGTGACGAGCCCCGACCCGCTGTTCGACGCGCTCGTCAACCACTGGCTGCCCTACCAGGTGCTGGCCTGCCGGCTTTGGGCCCGCGCCGGCTTTCACCAGGTGGGCGGGGCCTACGGCTTCCGCGACCAGCTGCAGGACACCATGGCGCTGGTGCTGCACGCGCCGGCGCTGCTGCCTGCGCAACTGCACCGCGCGGCGGCGCGCCAGTTCGTCGAAGGCGACGTGCAGCACTGGTGGCACCCCGACACCGGCGCCGGCCCGCGCACCCGCTTCAGCGACGACCGCCTCTGGCTGCCGCACGCGCTGCTGCACCAGGTGCGCAGCAGCGGCAGCACGGCGCTGCTCGACGAGTGCGAACCCTTCCTGCACGGCGAGGAGCTGGCACCCGGCGCTGAAGACAGCTACCAGGTGCTGCAGCCCCGCGGCGCGCCCGCCACGCTGTACGAACACGGCGCCCGCGCCATCGACCGCAGCCTGGCCAGCGGCGCCCACGGCCTGGCGCTGATGGGCGGCGGCGACTGGAACGACGGGATGAACCGCATCGGCCCCGAGGGCCGGGGCGAATCGGTCTGGCTGGCCTGGTTCCTGTGTGATCTGGTGCGCGGTTATGCGCCGCTGGCCCAGGCGCGCGGCGACACCGCTCGCGCCACGCTCTGGCGCCAGGCGGCCCGCGGCTGGCAGCAAGCACTGGCCGAACAGGGCTGGGACGGCGCCTGGTACCGGCGCGCCTTCTTCGACGACGGCACCCCGCTGGGTACGGCGGCCGCAACCGAATGCCGCATCGACCTGGTGGCGCAGGCCTGGAGCGTGCTGTCGGCCGCGGGGCCCTCGGGTGCCCGGCACGACGACGCGTCGACCCAGCGCGAAGCCCGCGCCCGCCAGGCCATGGCCAGCGCGGCGCGCGAGCTCGGCGACGAGCCGCTGGGCCTGCTTCGGCTGCTGCACCCGCCGCTGGCCGACGCGCGGCCGGGGGCCGGCTACATCCAGGCCTACCCGCCCGGCGTGCGCGAAAACGGCGGCCAGTACAGCCATGCCGGCGCCTGGGCCGTGCTGGCCTTCGCGCGCCTGGGTGAGCCGGCGCGCGCCTGGCAGGCCTGGCAGGGGCTGAGCCCGGCGCACCGGGCCGCGCATCCGGTGCAGGGGCCGCTGTACGGCCTGGAGCCCTACGTCATGGCCGCCGATGTCTACAGCGCGTCGCCGTATGCCGGGCGCGGGGGCTGGAGCTGGTACACGGGCTCGGCCGGCGTGATGCTGCGCGCCGCGCTCGAGGGCCTGTGCGGGCTGCAAGTGGAGGGCACGCGCCTGCGCCTGCAGCCGCAGCTGCCACCGGCGTGGCCGGGGGTGTCGCTTCGGGTCGTCGTGGTCGGGCGGCCGTGGCTGCTGCAGATCTGGCGCGCGGACGCAGTGCACGAGTTGCGCCGTGCTCGGGCGCGTGGCGCCGGGGCGCTGAAGCGCGGGCGCTGGTTCGACACCGCCGCCAGCGACTCGGGCCCGGAACTGCTGCTCGTGTTGCCTGCGCCCCATGTGTACCCGGCCGCACGGACGGCCCCGGCCCCGACACCCAGCATGGGGCGGTTCGCGCCCACCCCCAGCGCCGAGCCGGAAACCCGATGAGCCCGCTACCCGCCCCACCCGCGACGCCCGACACGGTCAGCGCCGCCGACGCCGAAGACGCTCTGCTGGCCGCCCTGGCACCCCGTCTGCAAGCCGATCGCCTGCGCCTGCTGCAGCTGCAGCGGCGCATCGAGCGGCTGCGCGGCTTGCTTCACAACAGCCACGCGGCACTGCAGGCGTCCCGGGCCGAACTGGCACGCACGCGCCAAGCCGCGGTCTGCGACGCGCTCACCGGGCTGCCCAACCGGCGCGGCCTGGAGCCGCCGCTGCGGCGTGAGCTGGCCGAACACGCCGGTGGGCCGCACCTGCTGGCGCTGCTCTTCGTCGACCTCAACGGCTTCAAGGCCGTGAACGACCGCCTCGGCCATGCCGCTGGAGACGAGTTGCTGCGCATCGTCGGCGCACGCCTGGTCAACGGCATGCGGCGCAGCGACCTCGTCTGCCGCTACGGTGGCGACGAGTTCGTCTGCCTGCTGCCGCGCCTGCACAGCGCCACCCGCGCCGGCGCGCTGGCCGCGGCCTTGTTGCGCTCGATCGCCGAGCCCTGCATGCTGGGCGGGCAGGAGGTGCGTGTGCAGGCGAGCATCGGCGTGGCGATCTACCCGCGCGACGGCGACAACATCGCCGCGCTGCTGCGCAGCGCCGACACCGCGATGTACGCCGCCAAGTCGCGCCCCGGCGGCGTGGCCATGGCGCGGCCGGCTGCAGGCGCCGCAAGCCGGGGCCGGCTGCAGCCCGCCCGCGCGCCATGACCCAGGCCGAGAACGCCCTCATTCGCGGCCTGCCGGCCGCCGACCGCAAGCGGCTGCTGGCCTTGTGCGAGCCGGTCGAGCTGGTGCTCACCGAACGCCTGGTCGAGGCCGGCGCGCCGATGAGCCAGGTGCTGTTTCCGGTCGACAGCTTCGTGTCGCAGGTGCTCGAGGTGCCGGGCCATGGTGGCCTGGAGGTGGGCATGGTGGGCCGCGAGGGCGTGATCGGCGCGACGCTGGCCCTGGGCGTGGGCGCGTCGCCGGTGCGATCGGTCGTGCAAGGCGGTGGCCTGGCCTGGCGTCTGGGCAGCGTGCACTTCGGCCGCGAGCTCGAGCGCAGCCCGGCCCTGCGCAGAACGATGCACCGCTACCTGTACGTGACGCTCGAACAGCTGGCCACGGCGTCGGCCTGCCGGCGCTTCCACGCCCTGGGTCCGCGCCTGGCGCGCTGGCTGCTGATGAGCCACGACCGCGCGCATGCCGATCAGTTCCAGGTGACGCACGAGTTCCTCGGGCTCATGCTGGGCGTGCGACGGGTTGGCGTCACGGTGGCGGCGGGCGGCTTGCAGGCGCACGGGCTGATCCACTACCACCGCGGCACGGTGCAGGTGCGCGACCGCATCGGCCTCGAAGCCCAGGCCTGCAGCTGCTACGCCGCCGACCGGGCCGTCTACAAGCTGCGCATGCAGGGCTAGAGCCTGAGAGTCTTTCGTTCGTGCCCGCTCATCACGCCAGAACGCGCCCGCTCGTCGTTGCAAATGCTCGCCATAGCCCGAGCTATGGCTGTGCTTTGCGCCTAGATCGGCCACGTTCTGGCGTGCTGCTCGGGCACGCCCGAAAAACTCTCAGGCTCTGAGCCGACCGCGCTGCGCCTGCCTGGCCGCGGCTCACACCGCCGTCAGATCGGGCAGCAGGCGCGCGTACTCTTTGCGCACGACCTCGTAGCACTCGCAGGTGCGGGCCTCGAGCCCGGCGCGGTCGAGCACCGTGATGTGGCCACGCGAGTAGCGGATGAGGCCGTCGCGCTGCAGCTTCAGCGCCGCCTCCGTCACACCCTCGCGGCGCACGCCCAGCATGTTGGCGATCAACTCCTGCGTCATGCGCAGCTCGTCGCCCCCCAGGCGGTCCAGGCTCAGCAGCAGCCAGCGGCACAGCTGCTGGTCCAGCACGTGGTGCCGGTTGCACACCGCGGTCTGTGCCATCTGCGTGATCAGCGCCTGCGTGTAGCGCAGCAGCAGGTGCATCACGGGCGCGCTGTCGTTGAACTCGTCGCGGATCGCCGCGGCGCGCAGTCGCCAGCCCTGGCCGGCGCTCTGCACCACCGCGCGGCTGGGCGTGGAGCCCCCGCCCATGAACAGCGAGATGCCGACCACGCCTTCGTTGCCGACCACTGCGATCTCGGCCGACGCGCCGTCGGCCATGACGTAGAGCAACGAGACGATGGCATCGGTCGGAAAGTACACGTGGCTCATCGTGCAGCCCGACTCGTACAGCACCTGCCCCAGCGGCAACGGCACCCACTCGAGCTGCGGCTGCCAGCGCTGCCAGTCGGCTTCGGGGAGGGCGGCCAGCAGGTGGTTGCGCCTGGCCTCTTGGTGGTCGGACATCGTCTCTCCGGTAGGAATCGCGATGGTCGATGACCAGATGGTCTGAGTATGTGCGACAGCGCACAGAGCGGCCCGCTCGCCACACACGCCGAACTCACGGCCCGCAGGCGCGGCAGCGCACAGACGCCTGCAGTGCCGGACCCTACAACCGGGGCAGACCCCCAAGCTGTGCGTGCCCCGGCAGCAGCGGGTCCACCCCTCCACAGAACCAGGCCCTGCCATGAACTCGCTACATCCCCTGCGGCTTGCCGCGCTGGCCCTCGCCGGCCCTCTTGGCCTGGCGGCATCGATGCCCGTCCTGGCGCAGAACGACAGCTACAACTACTTTGGCCTGTCGGCCGGGCAGGCGCGGCACCGGCTCGACGAAGAGAGCCTGTCCGTGCGCGCCCTGAGCCCGGGCGTGACGCCGACCATCGAGAACAGAGACGAGCGTGCGAACGCCTACAAGCTGTTCTACGGCTGGCAGTGGAACCGCTACTTCGGCGCTGAGGCCGGCTACTTCGATCTCGGCCGCAGCAGCTTCAACGCCAGCACCGTGCCCACCGGCACGCTGGAGGCCACGATGCGCATCCGCGGCTACAACCTCGACCTGGTGGGCACGCTGCCAATGGGCGACACCTTCGCGCTGCTGGGGCGCGCCGGCGTGGCCTTTGCCCGCACCCGCGGCAGCTTCGTGGGCACGGGTGGTGCCACCGTGGTGAGCCCGAGCCCCACCGACCGCCAGAACAACTGGAAGGCCGGACTCGGCGTGCAGGTGGCGTTTTCGCCGTCGGTGCTGATGCGCGCCGAGGCCGAGCGCTACCGGGTCAGCGACGGCCTCGGCCAGCGCGGCCGCATCAACACCTACACGGTGAGCCTGCTGTTCCCGTTCGGCCGCGCGCCGGCCGCCGCGCCGCGCGCCGAGGCACCGATGTACCAGCCCACGGCCTACACGCCAGCGCCGGCACCGGTGGCCGTGGCGGTGCCGCCGCCGCCCGTGGTGGCCCCGGCCCCGATGGCGCCCGAACGCGTGATGCCGCGCGCCATGCCGGCGCCGACACCCGCGCGCGTGGTGCTGCCGGTCGACTCGATGTTCTCGCACGACAGCCGCGAGCTGCGCCCCGAGGCCAAGACGGCACTGGACTCGTTCGCCAGCCGCATCTCGGGTCGCCGCTACACGTCGATCGTCGTCGTCGGCCATGCCGACCGCATGGGCGAGGACCCGCACAACCAGACGCTGTCGCAGCAACGTGCCGATGTCGTGAAGGCCTATCTGGGCACGCTCGGGGGCGTCGACCCGGGTCGCATCGAGGCCTCCGGCCGCGGCTCGTCGGAGCCGGTCACGGCCATGGGCGATTGCAGCAACTCGCTCGCACGCGACGCCCTGATCGCGTGCCTGCAGCGCGACCGCCGGGTCGAGGTCGACGTCACCGGCGAGCCGTGACCTCAGGCGCTTCGTCGCCGCCCACAACCCCCCACAGGCGAGTTCGCCAAGAAGGACGCCGATGCGTGCACCTGCCCTGAACGGCCACGCGGCCACCAGCCCCACCGTGCCGCCGCAGCCCCCGGCGGGTGTGCGCTGGGGCGAAGAGACGGCACTGAGCCTGCACTTCTTCGCCATCGGCGAGCAGCGCATGCCGATCGAGCTGATCCGCGCCATCGCCCACATCAAGTGGGCGGCGGCGATGGTGCACGAGGAGCTCGGCCTCCTGGACTCAAGCGCCGCGTCGGCCATCGCGGGGGCCGCTGAGCGGGTGGCCGAGGGCGGCTTCGACCACGAGTTCCCGCTGTCGGTGTGGCAGACGGGCTCGGGCACGCACAGCCACATGAACGTCAACGAGGTGATCGCGCGGCTGGCCAACGAGTCGCTGCCCGAGCGCAGAGACCGAGGCCTGAGCAGCGCCGCGCCCCAGGTCGATGCGCACGACGACGTCAACCGCGGGCAGTCGTCGAACGACGTCGTGCCCAGCGCCATGCACATCGCGGCGGCGCTGCAGGTGAAGTCGCGCTTGCTGCCGGCCCTGCACCAGCTGCGTCGGGCGCTGCTGGACAAGTCGCGGGCCCACGCCGAAGTCATGAAACTCGGGCGCACGCATCTGCAGGACGCCACGCCCATCACGCTCGGCCAGGAGTTCGGCGGCTACGAAGCCCAGCTGGGCCTGTGCGACGCCGCCATTCGCGCCGCATTGCCGGCTGTGCATGCGCTGGCCATTGGCGGCACCGCGGTGGGCACGGGGCTGAACACGCACCCGGCCTTCGGCCCCATGGTGGCGCGGCGGCTGGCGCAGCGCCTGCACCTGCCGCTCGTGCAGGCGCCCAACCTGTTTGCCGCACTGGCCGGCCACGAGGCCCTGGTGGCGCTGCACAGCACCTTGCGCATGCTGGCGGTGGCGCTGACCAAGATCGCCTGCGACATCCGCCTGATGGGCAGCGGCCCGCGTGCCGGCTTCGGCGAGTTGCGCCTGCCGGCCAACGAGCCCGGGAGCTCGATGATGCCGGGCAAGGTGAACCCGTCACAGGTGGAAGCGCTGACGATGGTGTGTGCGCAGGTGATGGGGCACGACGCCGCCATCGGCTTTGCCGCCAGCCAGGGGCAGTTCGAAATCAACGCCTACCGGCCGCTGATCGCACTGAACATGCTCGACAGCCTGCGCCTGCTGGCCGACGCGATGGGCAGCTTCACCTGGCACTGCGTGGACGGCCTCGAGCCCGACGTGCCGCGCCTGAACGGCCTGATGAACCGTTCGTTGATGCTGGGCACGGCACTCACGCCGCACCTCGGCCACGCGCTGACGGCCCGGATCGTGCAGCGCGCCGAGGCCGACGGCAGCAGCCTGCGCGACGCCGCCCTGGCGCTGCGCGCCACCACCGGCGCGCACTTCGACAACTGGGTCGATCCGCGGCGCATGGCGGGCATCGCGCCGCCGCTGCTGGCCGGCGAAGCCGAGGGCTCGAGTGGCCCGCTCTGGCTGCACTTCGAACCCGGGCAGCCGAGCCCGCGCTGAGGGCAGACAGGCTGCACAAGCTCTCAGCGCCGCCGCAGCAGCTTGCGCGCCTCGCCGAACCACAGCACCCCGCTGGCCATGGCCACGCACACCGCCCATTGGCCCGCCGTCAACGGCTGGGTGCCAAAGGCCAGGTTGAGGAACGGCAGGCGCACCACCGCCACCTGCAGCCCGGCCGACACCGCCACGGCGGCCCACAGCCAGCGGTTCGAGCCGAGCTGGCTGAACGCCGATACGGTGGCCGAGCGCGTGTTGAAGGCATTGAACAGCTGCGTCAGCACCAGCACCGTGAACGCCGCCGTGCGCGCCAGCTCCAGGCCGTGCGGGCCGGCACCCACCCAGGCGTCCACCGGCTCGATCAGCCCGCCGGGCAGGAACAGGTCCAGCGTCAGCAGCGTCAGCAGCGCCATCACCACGCCGGTCTCGACCACGGCCAGCCCCATCGGGGCGTCGATGAGCCGCTGCTCGCGTGCCCGCGGCGGCCGCGACATCACATCGTCGGCGATCGGGTCCACGCCCATGGCCAGCGCCGGCCCGCTGTCGGTGACGAGGTTGACCCACAGCACCTGCGTGGCCAGCAGCGGCAGCGCGATCTCGCCCCCGGCAGCGGTGGTCGTGGCCTTCAGGCCGATGACGCTGGCGCCAACCACACCGCCGAACACCGTCAGCACCTCGGCCAGGTTCGACGAGAGCAGGTAGCGCAGGAACTTGCGGATGTTGTCGAGCACACCGCGGCCCTCGCGCACGGCCAGCACGATGGTGGCGAAGTGGTCGTCGGCCAGGATCATGCGGGCCGACTCCTTGGTGACCTCGGTGCCGCCCAGGCCCATGGCGATGCCGATGTCGGCGGTCTTCAGCGCCGGCGCATCGTTGACGCCGTCGCCCGTCATCGCCACCACCTGGCCACCGGCCTGCAGCGCCCGCACCAGCCGCAGCTTGTGCTTCGGTGCCACGCGGGCAAACACCGCGGTGGCCTGCGCGGCGGCCTCCAAGGCGGCGTCGTCGAGCAGGTCGAGCTGCACCCCGGTGAGCACCGGCGCAACCGCGTCGGCAATGCCCAGGTCGGCAGCGATGCGCTGCGCCGTGGCCGGGTGGTCGCCGGTGATCATGACGACGCGGATGCCGGCCCGGCGTGCCTGCGTTATGGCCACGGCCGCCTCGGGGCGCGGCGGGTCGATCAGGCCGACCGTGCCCAGGTATTCGAGCTCCTGCTCCAGCGCCTCGGCCTCGCCGGCGTCGGCCGGAAGCCGTGCGCCCGGCTCAAGCTGGCGGCAGGCCACGGCCAAGGTGCGCAGGGCCTCGCCCGCCATCGCCGCCGCATCGGCCCGCACGCGGGCGCGCAGCGGCCCATCGAGCACCACGGTGGCCTCGCCTTGCCGCACGTGGGTGCAGCGGCCCAGCAACTCGTCGGGCGCGCCTTTCACGTAGAGCACCGGCGCATCGCCCGCGGCCGCGCCGGCCACCAGCACCGACATCCGCTTGCGCTGCGAGGTGAAGGCGATCTCGCCCAGGCGATCGGCCCGCTTCGTTGCTGGGGCATCGGCGCCCAGCAGCTTGCGCTCGGCCACCAGGAAGGCCGCCTCGGTGGGGTCGCCGTGGATGGCCCAGGCACCGCCCTCGCCCTGCTGCAGCTGCGCGTTGCCGGCCAGGCTGCCGCCCCGCAGCACGGCCTGCAGCTCGAGCCGCTGCGGGCCCTCGGGCAGCTCGGCGCCGTCGCGCTCGGCACGGCCCTCGGGCACGATGCCGACGCCGGTGATGTCGCTGCGGCCCGAGGCCGTCAGCACGCGCTGCAGCGTCATCTCGCCGCATGTCAGCGTGCCGGTCTTGTCGGTCGCGATCACCGAGGCCGAGCCCAGCGTCTCGACTGAGGCCAGTTGCTTGACGATGGCCTTGTGGAGGGCCATGCGCCGCACGCCCATCGCCAGCACCACCGAGAGGATGGCCGGCAGGCCCTCGGGCACGGCGGCCACGGCCAGCGACACGCCCAGCAGCAGCACCGTGACGACATCGCTCGCGCCGTGGATGTCGGACATCAGCAGCTCGGCCAGCACCACGAGGGCGGCGATGACCAGCGCCGCCACGCCGAGCACCTGGCCCAGGCGCGCGATCTCCCGCTGCAGCGGCGTCGGCGCATCGGGCGTGCTGTCCAGCAGCGTGGCGATGCCACCCATCTCGGTGCCCATGCCGGTGGCAGTGACGAGCGCACGGGCGCTGCCCTGCGCCACCGCTGTGCCCTTGAAGACCATGTTCACGCGGTCGCCCACGGCCACGGCAGCGGGCAGGCGCTCGGGGTTCTTCAGCACCGCCTCGCTCTCGCCGGTGAGCGGGGCCTCGAGCAGCTTCAGGGCCGCGGCCTGCAGCAGGCGGGCATCGGCACCGACGGCGTCGCCTTCGGCGAGCACGAGCACGTCGCCCTTCACGAGCTCGGCACTGGGCACGCGGGTCACGGCACCGCCGCGCAGCACCGACGACGTGGCGGTGGTCATGCGCGCCAGCGCCGCCACGGCCTGCGCCGCCCGGGCCTCTTGCAGCCAGCCCAGCACGGCGTTGAGCAGCACCACGCAGGCAATGACGATGGCGTCGAGCGGCCAGCCCGCGGCGCCCGGGCGGCCGCGGCCCTCGAACCACCAGGCCGCCAGGGCCACCACCGCGGCCACGCCGAGCAGGTAGACCAGCGGATCCTGGAACTGCGCCAGCGCGCGGCGCCACCACGGGCGCGCCGGTGCCGCGAGCAGTTCGTTGGGGCCGTCGGCCTGCAGGCGACGTGCGGCTTCGTCGGTGGCCAGACCCTGCTGCGCGTCGGTGGCCAGGGCACGGCACAGCTCGGCCGCGTCGCGCAGCGAAGGGTCGTCGGCTGGCGCATCGGCCGGTGCCGGGGCTGCGGCTGAAGCAGCCGCGAGAGCGTGGTGGGACGTTCGCGAAGGACTCATGGTCGCAGTCTGTCGGCGGCCCCGCCTTCGCGCTGTGCAGTACCGAACGGCGGCGCAGCCGCGATTGCGTGCGCTGTCGAACAGACCCGGCACCCGGCGCGGCCCAGTCTTAGGCCGTGAACGCACTTCCCTCCGAGCCGCCCCTGGCCCCGAGCCCGCAAGCCCAGGCACGCCGGCTCGCGGTGTCGACCTGGGAGAACGAAGGCGGCTCGGAACTGAGCCCGCCCCCTGCGGCCGAGCCACCGGTGGCCTCGGCCGAGTGCGTGCAGTTGCGCGTGCGCGTCATCGCGCTCGAGAGCCTGGTCATCGCGCTGCTCGCCGACGCCAGCGAGCACCAGCGCGCCACGGCCCTGGAGATGGCCGGATTCATTTCGCCGCGGCCCGGGTTCACACCCCATCCACTGACCCTGCGCGCCGCCGAGGCGATGCGCAGCCTGCTCGATCGCGCCGAGCGGTTTCGTCGCCTCTGAGAGCCCGAGAGCCGCCAGCAGGACGATGGAGTTCAAGGACTACTACCAGGTGCTGGGCGTGGATCGCTCGGCCAGCCCCGCCGCCATCAAGAAGGCTTTCCGGCGCCTGGCGCGCCAGCACTCCCCGGACATCAACCCCGCCCCCGATCGCGCCACCCGCATGCAGGCGCTGAACGAGGCCCACGAGGTGCTGCGCGACGACGAGCGCCGCGCCGCCTACGACCAGCTGGGCAAGGGCCCGCCCCAAGGCCAACCCTTCCAGGCGCCGCCGGGCTGGAACGGCGGCTTCGAGTTCGGGGGT
>JAIYDH010000181.1 GCA_027487585.1 Rubrivivax sp. | reverse complement strand
CGCTCGTCGAAAGCAAATGCTCGCCGTAGCCCGGGCTACGGCTGCGCTTTGCGCCTAGATCGACACCGTTTCGGACGCCCGCTCGGACGCGCCGGAATACTTCACAAGCTCTGAGCCCGCGGCCGGATCAGCCGGCGCGCAGCCGCTTCACGGCCATCACGCCCGCCAGCACCAGCACGCCGGCGATCACGCCCACCACGGCCTCGGCCAGGGTGCTGCTGAGCAGCGCCGCCCAGCCCGACAGGCCTGCCACGGCGGTGGCGATGCCGTGGTGCAGCAGCGGCACGCCGTGCACCAGGATGCCGCCGCCCACGAGAAACATCGCCGCCGTGCCGGCCACGCTGAGTGCCTTCATCAGCCACGGCGCGGCCACCAGCACGGCGCGTCCCAGCGCCTGCGCCGCTGCGTTTGGACGACGGCTCAGCCACAGACCAGCGTCATCGAGCTTCACGATGCCGGCGACCAGCCCGTAGACGCCCACCGTCATCACCAGCGCAATCGAGGCCAGCACGGCGAATTGCGTGCCGAAGGGCTGGCCCGACACCGTGCCGAGCGTGATGGCGATGATCTCAGCCGACAGGATGAAGTCGGTGCGCACAGCGCCCTTGATCTTGTCGCGCTCCAGCGCCACGAGGTCGACCGCGGGGTCGACCAGCGCCTTTGCCAGCTGCTCGCGGTGGGCCGCGTCGTCGGCGGCGCTGTGCAGGAACTTGTGCGCCAGCTTTTCCACGCCCTCGTAGCAGAGGAAGGCGCCGCCGATCATCAACAGCGGCGCCACCAGCACCGGTGCCCAGGCGCTGATGGCCAGCGCGGCCGGCACGAGGATGAGCTTGTTGAGCAGCGAGCCGCGGGCCACGGCCCAGACCACCGGCAGCTCGCGGTCGGCGCTGACGCCCGCCACCTGCTGCGCGTTCAGCGCGAGATCGTCGCCCAACACGCCGGCTGTCTTCTTGGCCGCGACCTTGGACAGCACAGCCACGTCGTCAAGAACCGTCGCGATGTCGTCGAGGAGCGCAAGCAGACTGGAAGCCATGCGCCGATTGTGGCTGTTGCGCAGGGCGGGTGCCGGGCCCGCCAACCGCGGGTTGCGCCGGGCTCAAGACAAGGGCCACCGGGCCGATACCTCCCACAGGCGCCGCTGGCGCAAGGACCACCATGACCGAGACCACCCAACGCCTGGCATCGGCGCCCGGGCCCGCCGCTGCGGCTCCGTCGGCCCTGGCCACGCGCATCGCCGGCGAGCTCGACCGCGCCCGGCGCAGCGGGCCGCTTGCCCAGATCACGATCCCGCCCTGCCCCAAGCAGCTGGAGCGGCTGCGCGAGGTGCTGGCAGAGGCCGAACCCGACCTGACGGCACTGTCGCGCATTGCCAGCAGCGACGTGGCCATGGCCGCCACGCTGCTGCGCAACGCCAACAGCGCGCGCTACCGCGGCGCCGACAGCCAGGCCGTGCAGACGGTCGGGCAGGCGCTGAACCGCATCGGGCTGCGCGAGTCCGCCGTCATCCTGACCGACGTGCTGCTGCGCCAGGCGATCCCGACGCGGCACCCGCTGCTGGCCCGTTTCTGGGAGCAGGCGGCGCTGCGCGCGGCGGCCATGGGCTTCATCGCTCGCCAACTGCCGGGCACCACGCCCGAGCTGGCGCAGCTCTTCGGCCTGTTCTGCCACGTCGGCGTGCCCGTGATGCTGCAGCGCATGCCGGGCTACAGCGGCACGCTGGCCGAAGCCGCGGTGCGCAAGGACCGCGGCCTCATCGCCACCGAAAACGCCAACCACCGCAGCGACCACACGGTGGTCGGCGCCCTGGTGGCCCGCGTGTGGCAGGTGGCGCCGCCGGTGATGGCGGCCATCCGTCTGCACCACGAGGTCGATGAGGCCACGTCGCACGGCAGGGACGATCCCGAGGCGCTGACCCTGGCCGCCATGGGCGTGCTGGCCGAGCGCGCGATGCGCGAACGCGAAGGGCTCCCGCACGACCCGGAGATCGAGCGCCAGCTGCCGTTTGCGCTGCGCTGGCTTGGTGTCAGCACCGACGAGGTGGCCGACTGGCACGAGGCGCTGCAGGACGAGCTCGACCTCGGCCGGCAGGGCTGAGAGCTTGTGAAGCATTCCGCCACGCCCGCTCATGCGCCCGAAACGGCGCCGCTCGTCGTTGCAATTGCTCGCCGTAGCTCAAGCTACGGCTGCGCTTTGCGCCTAGATCGACACTGTTTCGGACGCCTGCTCGGGCGCGCCGGAATGCTTCACAAGCTCTGAGCGCCCGCGCCTCTAGACTCCCGGCCACGGCTGGGAGCACGGGCATGGCACGCAACGGGAGACAGGCTTGAACGGCGGCGCAGACCGCCAGGCCGCGGCGCTGCGCGCCCTGTTCCTGCTCGATCCAGGCCTGGTGTTCCTGAACCACGGCTCCTTCGGCGCCTGCCCGCAGCCGGTGTTCGACCAGTACCAGTTCTGGCAGCGGGAACTGGAGCGCAACCCGGTGGCGTTTCTCGGCCGGCGCTCGGCGGGCCTGCTGCGTGCCGCCCGCGAGCAACTGGGCGCCTATCTGGGCGCCGGCGCCGACGACCTGGTCTTCGTGCCCAACGCCACCACGGGCGTGAACATCGTGGCGCGCTCGCTGGTGCTGCAGCCCGGCGACGAGGTGCTCACCACCGACCAGGAGTACGGCGTCTGCGACGCTGCCTTCCGCGCCGTGTGCGCGGCACGCGGCGCTGTTCTGCGGCGGGTGGCGGTGCCGCTGCCCTTCGACCCCGCCGACTTCGTGCCGCGGCTGATGGCCGCCGCGAGCCCGCGCACGCGGCTCATCTTCGCCAGCCACATTGTCTCGACCACGGCGCTGGTGTTTCCGGTGGCCGAGCTGTGCGCCCGGGCGCGTGCGGCGGGCATCCTGACGCTCATCGACGGCGCGCATGCACCGGGGCAGGTGACGCTGGATCTCAACGCGCTCGGTGCCGACTACTACACCGGCAACTGCCACAAGTGGCTGTGCGCGCCCAAGGGCTCGGCCTTCGTGCACGTGCGGCCCGAGCACCAGGCGGCGCTGCAGCCCAGCGTGGTGAGCTGGGGCAGCGTCGCCGACGAACTGGCCGCGGGTGGTGGCGGCCACACCGGCTTCGACGCCTACGTGGGCCACACGCCGCTGGAGAGGCGGCTGCAATGGCAGGGCACGCGCGACATCGCCGCCTTTCTGGCCGTGCCGGCGGCCATTGAGTTCCAGGCCGCGCACGACTGGCCGCGCTTGCGCGCGTCGTGCCACGCGCTGGCGCTGCAGGTGCAGGAAGACGTGCTGCGCCGCAACGGCCTGACGCCCATCGCCGAGGGCACGGCCTTCGCGCAGATGGTGCCGATCCCCGTGCAGACCGCCGACGCCGAGGGCCTGCGCCGCTGGCTCAGCGAGTCACGCGGCATCGAGGTGCCGGTGACGCAGCACGCCGGCCGCACCTTCGTGCGCGTGTCCGTTCAGGCCTACAACACCGAGGCGGAAATCGCGGCGCTGGTGTCGGCGCTGGCAGAGGCCGGCGTCTAGCGCCTGCCTGTTGCCGGCTGGCGAACCGCGCGTCAAGCCTGGCGGCGACGTGCGGCCATCAGACCGGCCACGCCCTGGGTCATCAGCAGCACGCTGGCGGGCTCGGGCACGGCGGTCGGGTGGATCGCACCCCAGAACACGTAGGTCGACGGGTTGCCGCCGGCAACTGCACCGCACGCATCCGTGACGTTGCTGAAGCCGAAGCTCGACGGCGAAGCGAACACCCCGCTCAAGGTGCCAGCGACATCGAAGCAGCGCACGCCGAAGGACTCGCCGGCCAGCGCGACCGGTGAGCGGCCGAGTCGGGCACGCCCCAGACGACGAAGTTCACGGCGCCGCGGGCCTGCAGCGCATCGACCAGGCTGCCGACACCGACAGCGTGGTTGGTGGCTGCCGTGCCGATGAGGGTGGCGGCGTTGAGCGGGAAGCCGGCGACCGGCCCGTTGATGGTGGTGCGTGCACCGCCGTGGGCGAAGTTGCCGCCGCCGGCGCGGCGGCCAGGCAGAGCGCGACGGCAGCCAGGCGAAGGAACGAGCGGGTCTTCGTGGTGTGTCGCCGGGAAATCGGGGTAGGCCCTTGTGCAGGCCGCCATCGAGCCGCGCAACCCGGCACCGACCCGGCCCGCCGGCCAGGGCGCCGGCCAGCCACGGCGGGCCTTGCGAACCGGCTCAGCGCGCCTTGGGCCGCCGCGGCAGAGCCCGGGCCGAGGTCTTGGCCGGGGCCCCGGTGTCGCGCGGCGGCAGGCCCGTGTGCTGCGTCAGCAGGCGGCCCTGAGTCACAGGCGAGGTTCGCGCGCCGGCCGTCGTGCTGTTCTTGCGCCGGGTGCTGGTGTAGCCGGCGTCGCTGGCGGTGGGTTGGAACGCCGGGATCAGGTGGTGCTTGCCGTTGCCGATGAGATCGGCCCGGCCCATGGTCTTGAGCGCCTCGCGCAGCAGCGGCCAGTTGGCGGGGTCGTGCCAGCGCAGGAAGGCCTTGTGCAGGCGGCGGCGCTTTTCGCCGCGAACGATGTCCACGCGCTCGGCGCGCCGTCCGGGCCCGTCGAGATGGCGGCTGATGCCCTTCAGCGGGTTCAGGTTGGTGTGGTACATCGCCGTGGCGGTGGCCATCGGGCTGGGGTAGAAGGTCTGCACTTGGTCGGCCTTGAAGCCGTGGCGCTTGAGCCAGATGGCGAGGTTCATCATGTCCTCGTCGCTGGTGCCCGGGTGCGCGGCAATGAAGTACGGCACCAGGAACTGCTTCTTGCCCGCCGCGGCGCTGGCCTCGTCGAACAGTTGCTTGAAGCGGTCGTAGGTGCCGATGCCGGGCTTCATCATCTTGGACAGCGGCCCGCCCTCGGTGTGCTCGGGCGCGATCTTCAGATAACCACCCACATGGTGGGTGACCAGCTCCTTCACGTACTCGGGGCTCTGCACGGCCAGGTCGTAGCGCAGGCCGCTGCCAATCAGGATTTTCTTGATGCCCTTGAGCTGCCGCGCGCGGCGGTACAGCTTGATCAGCGGGCCGTGGTCGGTGTTGAGGTTGGGGCAGATGCCGGGGTACACGCAGCTCGGCTTGCGGCAGGCAGACTCGATCTCGCGGCTCTTGCAGCCGATGCGCCACATGTTGGCGGTGGGGCCGCCGAGATCCGACACCACGCCGGTGAAGCCCTCGACCTTGTCGCGCATGACCTCGATCTCGCGAATGATCGAGTCCTCGCTGCGGCTCTGGATGATGCGGCCCTCGTGCTCGGTGATCGAGCAGAAGGTGCAGCCGCCGAAGCAGCCGCGCATGATGTTCACGCTGAAGCGGATCATTTCCCAGGCCGGGATCTTGGTCGGCCCGTCGTGGCCGCCCTGCTCGTCGGCGTAGGCCGGGTGCGGCGAGCGCGCGTACTCGAGGTCGAACACCCAGTCCATCTCGGCGGTGGTCAGCGGGATCGGCGGGGGCGTGAGCCACAGGTCGCGATCGCCGTGCGCCTGCACCAGCGCGCGCGCGTTGCCGGGGTTGGTTTCAAGGTGCAGCACGCGGTTGGCGTGGGCGTAGAGCACCGGGTCGGACTTCACCTGCTCGTAGGCCGGCAGCCGCACCACGGTGCGCTCGCGCGGCGGCAGCGCCAACGCGCCGCTGGCCTTGCGGCTGGTGGGCATGGCCACCACGGCGGTGGCCGGCACGGCTTCAGGCGCCGCGCTGCCGTCTTCCTTGGCGCAGGTCTGGCCTTGTTCGGCGGCGGCCTCGCTCGTGGTGAGGTAGGGGTTGATGTGGGCGTCGATGCGGCCGGGGCGGTCGACCTCGGTGCTGTCGAGCTCGAACCAGTCGGCGAAGTAGCCCAGGCTTTCGTCGTCGGTGCGGCGCATGAAGGCGGTGCCGCGCACATCGACGATGCGGTGGATGGGCTCGCGCCGGGCCAGCCGGTGCGCGACCTCGACCACCGCGCGTTCGGCGTTGCCATACAGCAGCAGGTCGGCCTTGCTGTCGACCAGGATGCTGCGGCGCACCTTGTCCTGCCAGTAGTCGTAATGCGCGATGCGGCGCAAGGACGCCTCGATGCCGCCGATGACCACCGGCACCTCGGGCCAGGCCTCCTTGCAGCGCTGCGTGTACACGAGCGTGGCGCGGTCGGGGCGCTTGCCGCCGGTGCCTCCGGGCGTGTAGGCGTCGTCGCTGCGCAGCTTGCGGTCGGCCGTGTAGCGGTTGATCATCGAATCCATGTTCCCGGCCGCCACGCCGAAGAACAGGTTGGGCTTGCCCAGCGCCTTGAAGGGCTCGGCGCTCTGCCAGTCGGGCTGGGCGATGATGCCGACGCGGAAGCCCTGCGCCTCGAGCACGCGGCCGATCACGGCCATGCCGAAGCTGGGGTGGTCAACGTAGGCGTCGCCGGTGACGATGACGATGTCGCAGCTGTCCCAGCCCAGTCGCTCCATCTCGGCGCGGTTCATGGGCAAGAAGGGCGCGCGCCCGAAGCGCTTGGCCCAGAACGGCTTCCAGGCGGTGAGCGCCTTCACGGCAGGCACGGCGGCGACAGGCGGGCGATCGAGCAGCGTGGAGCTCACGGCAAGGCGGTGCCGGCGGCGCCAGCATCAAGACAAAACGGCGATTGTCGGGCTCCCGCCCTCAAGCCGCACGCCGCCCGCGCCGATAGCAGCGGCATGCAAGGCTTTTGGTTCACCGTGGCTTGGGGTCTGGGCTCGCTGCTGGCCGCGTCGACGCTGGTCGCACTGGTCGAGTACCTGCGCGAGGGTGCCCGCCCGCGACAGCCGATCGAGTCGCCGTTGCCGCGGGCAATGAAGATCGATCTGGATGTGGACGACTGGCCCGCCGAGGCACCGCCGCCAGCGACGCATGACGCCGAGTCGCGCCGCGCCGCGCTCAACCAGGTGCTTCAGCGCCTGCAGCAGGGCGGGACGGGTGCGTCCTGGGTGGAAACCTCGCCCATGGTGCTGGCACCGAAGTCCGACGCCACCACGCCCTGAACCGGCATCCGAGTCGTCCGTCGCAGGCGCGCCGACGCTCAGACGGCCAGCGCTGCAGGCGCCGGCCCGGGCTCGTCGTCGTCGAGTTCCTCGGCCAGGAAGCCGCCGCTCTGGTGCGACCACAGCCGCGCGTAGATGCCACCGGCCGCGAGCAGGCTGCGGTGGTCGCCCACCTCGACGACGCGGCCCTTGTCCATGACCACCAGCCGGTCCATCGCCGCAATCGTGCTCAGCCGGTGGGCAATGGCCACCACGGTCTTGCCCTCCATCAGGCGGTAGAGGCTTTCCTGGATGGCGGTCTCGACCTCGCTGTCGAGCGCGCTGGTGGCCTCGTCGAGCAGCAGGATCGGCGCGTCCTTCAGCATCACGCGGGCGATGGCGATGCGCTGGCGCTGGCCGCCCGAGAGCTTGACGCCGCGCTCGCCGACGTGGGCGTCAAAGCCGCTGCGGCCCTTGGGATCAGTGAGGCCGCCGATGAACTCGGCCGCCTCGGCGCGCTCGGCGGCGCGGCGCATCTCGTCCTCGGTGGCGTCGGGGCGGCCGTAGACGATGTTCTCGCGCACCGAGCGGTGCAGCAGCGAGGTGTCCTGCGTCACCATGCCCACCTGGCGGCGCAGGCTGTCCTGCGTGACGCCGGCGATGTCCTGCCCGTCGATCAGCACGCGGCCTTCCTGCACGTCGTACAGGCGCAGCAGCAGGTTGACGATGGTGCTCTTGCCGGCGCCGGAGCGGCCGACGAGGCCGATCTTCTCGCCCGGGCGGATGGTGAGATCCAGGCCCTCGATGACCTTCTTGCCGCCGCCGTACGAGAAGCCCACCTGGTCAAAGCGCACCTCGCCCTGCGTCACCTTCAGCTCGGCGGCGCCTTCGCGGTCAAGCACCACACGGGGCCGCGCCAGCGTGGCGATGCCGTCCTGCACGGTGCCGATGTGCTCGAACAGCGTCGCCATCTCCCACATCACCCAGTGCGAGATGCCGTTCAGGCGGAAGGCCATCGCGGTGGCCGCGGCCACCGCGCCCACGCCCACCCAGGAGCCAGACCACAGCAACAGGCTCACCACCGTGACGCTGGCTATGAGCAGCACCGAGAGCAGCTGGTTCACCGTCTCGAAGGCCGTCACCAGCCGCATCTGCGCGTTCACGGTGCCCAGGAACTCCTGCATCGCGCCGCGCGCGAACTGGCTCTCGCGCTGGGCGTGCGAGAACAGCTTGACGGTGGCGATGTTGGTGTAGGCGTCGGTGATGCGGCCCGTCATCAGCGAGCGCGCATCGGCCTGCGCCTCGGCCACCTTGCCCAGGCGCGGCACGAAGTACACGAGCGTGAGCACGTACAGCAGCAGCCAGCCCAGGAAGGGCACCATCAGCCAGGCGTCGAAGGCCGCCACCACCGCAATCAGCGTGGCGAAGTAAATGACGACGTAGACCAGGATGTCGGCAAAGATCAGCCAGGTGTCGCGCACGGCCAGCGCCGTCTGCATCACCTTGGTGGAGATGCGGCCGGCGAACTCGTCCTGGTAGAAGGTCATGCTCTGCGCGAGCATCAGCCGGTGGAAGTTCCAGCGCAGGCGCATCGGGAAGTTGCCGAAGATGCCCTGGTACTTGAACAAGGCCTGCAGCGCCGCGAACACCACGCTCACGCCGAGGACGGCGCCCAGCACCGCCAGCAGCGTGCCGTGCTGCTGCCACAGCTCGGCCGGCGGCGTCTTGCCCAGCAGGTCGACCACGTGCGCCATCATGCTGAACAGCAGCGCCTCGAACGCGCCGATGGCGGCGGTGAACAGCGTCAGCAGCAGCAGGAAGGGCCGCGCGCCCCGGGTGCAGGCCCAGAGGAAGGCGAAGAACTGCTTCGGCGGATCGGCCGGCGCCTGCGGCGGGTAGGG
>JAIYDH010000336.1 GCA_027487585.1 Rubrivivax sp. | reverse complement strand
GCCTGCTCGAACTCGGCGGCGTGCCGCTCATCCGCCGCACGCTCATCGCGCTGTCGGGCGCGGGGGTCGACGAGGTCGTGGTGGTGCTGGGCCACCACGCCGAGCTCATCGAGCCGCTGGTGCAGGACTTCCCCGTCACGCTGGCGCGCAACCCGCAGCCCGACGACGGCATCGTCTCGTCGCAGCGTGTGGGCCTGGCTGCACTCGCCGGCAAGCTCGATGCCGTGATGGTGGTGCTGGCCGACCAGCCGCTGCTGGGTGCCGCCGACATCACCGCGCTCATCGGTGCCTGGAAGAAGCGGCCCGAGGGCACGCGCGTGGTGCAGCCGCACGTGGGCGGTGAGCGCGCCAACCCGGTGATCCTGGATGCCACCGTGCGCGACGACATCATCAGCGGCCAGCTCAACGCCGGCTGCCGCCAGTGGCAGGCCGCGCACCCCGAGCAGGTGCTGGCCTGGGCCAGCGACAACCGCCGCTACCGCGTCGACATCGACACGCCCGAAGACATCGCCGCCTTCGAGCGCGACACCGGCCACGTGCTGCGCTGGCCGGCCGGCCTGGCGGTGCCGGTGTGAACCTCGGCCCCGGCCAGCACGCGCTGTGGCCGGTGCCGCTGGCGGTGCACCGGCACGCCGATCCGGCATCGATCAACCCGCTGCTGGTGCGTGTGTTTGCGGCCCTGCGCGCCACCCAGCGCCACGACCGCGGCGAACCGGAGCGCGCCTTCTTTGCGAGCGACGACGACCTGCTGCAGCGCGTGAAGCTGCCCGAGTGGCAGGCCTTCGTGCAGTGGCTGGTGGCCTGCCTGCGCGACACCGTCACGGCCGCCAACGCCGCCGCCTGGCCTGCGGCCTGGCGCGAGGGCGGCGTGCCGCTGCAGGTGGCCATCGACGGCATGTGGTTCCAGACCAGCCGCGACGGCGCCTTCCACGACGTGCACACGCACGGCAACGCCAGCTGGTCGGCGGTGTACGTGTTGCAGGTGGACGAGCCCGCGGCGCGCGAGGCGCACCCTGTGTACGGCGCGGCCAATGGGGTGACACGCTTCTACGGCCCGCCCTTCCAGGCCCTGGGCGGCGCGCACGTCGACCTGGGCAACGCCTACCTGCAGCCGCCGCACGTGGACGTGGCGCCGGTGCCGGGGCAACTGGTGCTGTTCCCGGCCTGGCTCGCGCACCAGGCCTTGCCGTACGCGGGCGAGCAGGAGCGCGTGATCCTGTCGTTCAACGCCCGCGTGCACCACGCCAGCGGGCCTGGCAACGACCGCCTGCACGGCTACGCGCCCCGATGAACGCGCCTGCGGCGATGCTGTTCGCGGCCCGCACCGCCGCCTGGACGTTGCTGTTCGGCGGCTGGCTGGTGCTGGGCGCGTTGGCGCTGCACCACGGCCCCGCGGGCGCGCTGCAGTTCGCACCGCTGGCGCTGTGGCTGGGCACGGTGGCGCTGGCGCAGTGGGCGCTGCTGCGCCATCCCCCCAGGCCCTGGGCCTTGCGCGGCGGGCTGCCGGCCGCTGGCGCGCTGGCGGCTGCGGGCGTGGCCACAAGCGCGTGGGTGCCGGCGGCGCTGGGCTGGGGCGTGCTGCTGGTGGCGGCCTCCAACGTGGTGCGGCAAAGGCGCGGCGCGGCGCCGGGCCAGGCCGCGTCGCCACGCGGGCCGGCGCTGCTGGCCGCTTTGTGCGCGGCGGCGGTGGTGGGCGACCCGCTGGCTGGCGGCGCACTGGCCGCGATGACGGCGCTGCCAGCCGTGCTGGCTTTGGCTCTTGCATGCGGTGTGCCGCCCAGCACGCCAGCCCCGGCCCGCGCCGGCTGCCGCAGTGGCCTGTTCGACTGCGCACTAGGCTCGCCGCCCTGGGCCGCCTGGGCCACGCCGCAAGGCCGCCTGCGCGCCGTGGCGGCGCTGGCCATGCTGCCGATGATGGCCCTGCTGCCGTGGATGTTGGAGGCCTGCCGCAGCGAGGCCGGTTTATGGGCCTTCGGGCCGCGCACGGCCGTGGCACTGCATCTGCTGGCCATGCTGCTGCCCGCCTGGTGGCCGCGCGCCGTGCCGGCGGCCGGCGTGGCCGGCCTGCTGGTGGCCGGCGGCGTGTGCGCGCTGGTGCTGCCGGGTGGCGACGGCTTGATGCTGGGCATGGCGCTGCAGGCGGCGGCCTGGGGCTGCGTGTGGCGCGATGCGGTGGCGCCGGGGCAGGGCGCTGTGGCCCGTGCGCACGGGGAAGGAGGCGCGGGTGGCGTGGGCGCGTTGGCGGTGCTGGCGCTGGGCGCGGGCCTCGTCGCCTGGCCCGGGCCCCCGGCCACGGCGATGGCCGCGGTGGCTGCGGCGCTGGGGCTGGCGGCGGCTTTGGCTTGGGGATCCGGCTGGGTCAAGCAGGGGACGCGGGAGCGGGCTTTGGCGTCCGTGCCCGATAGATCGGGGCCAACGCACTCGGTCTGAGCGTCGCGTGCGCAGCGGTGTCCCTCCGAGGGGCGCGATCTTCCTCGGGTACATCCGAGTTGGCGTTGTCTCCACTTCTGCAATGCAGCGGTTGTTGTCCCTTACGGCCTCAGGCCGAACTCACGCTCACTGGCATCAAGCGGTCGTTTGCCTTGAGGACCGGAGGACGCGCAACGATCACCTCTTGTGTCAACCTGCGTAAAGGAACGATTACCCCCTACGTCGACGACTTGCAGCTGGCCTAGCGGCCGCACGAGGCAGCCCATCTGGTGCACCGGGCCACGGCCCGAGCATTCGGTGCGTCGATGCGGAGATTTGGCTAGCAAGGATAACTTGTCTTAACTCCGCAGTTCCTTCAGAATCGAGCCTCGGATGAGGATCAGGGTGCGCGCATGAACGATGTTTCGACGGTCGGTCGTCGCCGGGCCGCGGCCCGCAACATGGCGGCCAAAGCCGAACCGGCGGGCAGGCCATCGCCTGATGAGGCACTCAGGATGTCCGGCAAGGCGCATGCAGAGGCCCTGGCTCGCATGGGTGTGCCTGCGCCATTGCTCGAGATTCTGCGGTCCTGGGTTGAGGTGACGGTCGAAGCCAGGCTGATGCAGCGGCAGCAGGAGCAGGACCGCATCACCCGCGAACTGATTGCCATACGCCACGTCGCGCCGCAGTCCACCGAAGACCCCTCACTGCCGCTGTCGGCGGGCGAACTAGGCAAGGCGCTGGGCAATCTGAGCGATGAGACGGTCCGCCTGCGCGAACGCTCTGGCGAGCTCTTCTCCGTCCTTCGTCCGGGACGCAAGCGTGGCAGGGAGTACCCGTCCTTCCAGTCGTGGGCTGGCATAGCCGGTAAGCCACTGACAGAGGTACTTAAGGCCCTGGGTGTCCCGAGCGCCGGGTCTGCCGCCACGGCGGCCTATGGCTTCTTCACCTCGCCCAATGATCTGCTGGGCGGACTCACACCCGTGGAGGCCTTGCACGGGCGCCAGACGTCCCCCCGCGACCTCAGCGCTGACGCGAAGGAACTCCTGGCGGCACCAGAGGAGGTGCGGCGCCGGGCCGCAGTGGCTGCGGCCTGCGCAGCAGCGGCTGATCGCACGGCATGACGCCATTCGGCGTTGCCCCTGTCAACGGGCGCAGCCTCGACCTGGAACTGCTCGACCCCGGTGTGGCCCGGTTGGTTCGTCTCTTCAGGCACCCGGGTGGCGAGTGGGCGGCTCCGCCCCAGCGCTTCCGCAATCTTCGGGTGGACCCTCCTCCGGGCCACAAGTCAGCGTTCGCGGTCCTCTATATCGCCGACACCTTGCCGACGGTCGCCATGGAGTGCCGTGTGCTCGCCGCGGATGACCGAGATCGATACACCTGGTCGGAGGAACTTGCCCGGCAGTACAAGGTCGTGCGCTACGAACATGATCGACCGATGATCATGTTGCCCATCGATGGGCCCAATCGCGTGACCCTTGGATTGGACGGCGCAACACGGCAGTTCTCGGGTTACGAGCCGTATCAGCGCGTGGCGCATCAGATGCACCGGCAGTACGGGAAGGTGGTCCACGGTCTCAGCTGGGAGTCGTTCCACCGCAATCAACCGGGCCGCATCTACGCGCTCTGGCACGGCCACAAGCGGACGGTGGGCCTGCGCATCGCTTCGGCGGCACCCTATGGCACGCTGATCGACGATGCGGAGTGGCAGGACTTCCTGGCGCGGCACCCGGCGGTGGATCGGATGCGCACGCCCTGAGGCTGTTGTCTACCGTCTCAACGGTAGAGGCGGCGGTTCGGCGGCATGCCCGTGATGCCGGCGACGCGGGCCAGCGCCTTGTTCACGCCGGGCAGCAGAGGCACTTCGTAGCCGAAGGCCTCCTGGACAGCGTCGCGGTAGCGCTGATGTTCCTGGACCAGCTCCAGCAGCGCGATCTGCGTCTGCATCGCGCGTTCGAAGTCCCCGGCTGCGAGCTGCCTCGCCACGAAGACCAGCGCGCGGGCCGCAGACAGCGGTCGGTGTCCCGGGTGTTGCAGGTGTTCGCGCGTTCGGTCCAGCAGCCAGCCGGCGTAGGAGCCTGGCGTCGGAGCACCGAAGACCGCCCGGAAGGCGGACTGGTGCAAGGCGTCGTGCGGCGCCAGATCTGCGAGCATTGACGGCGTCGGGCAGGAACTCTGCAGCGCGAGGTCGGCCAAGCAGGTCGGGCCGAAGAGGCCCGGCGGTTCGATGGACGGCGTGGCGCCGTCCCGGCCCTTGATGGCCAGCATCGCCCCAGTGGTCAGACGGTCGAAGCGCACAGCACCGGCAACCTCAATCATGGCCTTCAGGCCCCGCGCGTAGAAGGAAGCTTGCGTGCAGTCGGCCTGCAGCAGCGGGTCACCGGCGGCCTCGGCACATTTGGCAGCATGGGCAGCCAGGCTGATGGCCAGCTCGCAGCGCTCCGCCGCTCGCATCCCGTCTCCGCAGGCGCGCGCCTGATAGGCATCCCGGCGCGTGACGTTGGCCTGGTGCATGAAGACGCGCGCGGCGACGTCCTCATGGCGGTTCATCACGAACTTGCTGATGAGGCTGAACTCGCGGCGGGCCCCATCGACGTCGTTCTGATCCCACTTCGCCTGGCCGCGCTCCACTAGCATCAGGCCGTAGAAGCGCGATCCGTAGGTGCTGATCCGCGGCGCGTCCAGAATGTGCTCCACGCCAACCTTGTCGTTGCGACCGCTTGCGCCCGCGGCGGCTCGGAGGCGGCGTGCGCCATCCAGTCGTTTGCAGGTGATTCCGTACGACGGCTCGGCGCCCTCAAGGTCGAGGCGGGCAGGGTGATTCAACATGGCCATGCTCCCGATCAGTAGACGGCGCCGAGCATCGGCGTCGCCGAGATGTTGGGTCCATGAGCAATACGCTGAAATCCTGGCTTGCCTGGCGCCGTGCATCACACGCAGGGGCGAGGCGGCAGGGAAGCTACGGTCTGCTGGCTTGCGCCGACGCGCCCAACGACAGGGTTGAGCACCCGGAACGACAGGGATTTCCTGGGTCACGGCAAGGCGGCGCTCGATGAAACTCTTCCCGCACTGAACGGTCTCTCGAACATGGGTCACTGCTCGCTGGCAAGCCGAGCGCGGAGAGTGTTTAAACGACAGGAGGTCCGAGATGGGTGCTCCGGGCAAGATGCCATATATGCGACCTCTGTGCCGCCTCTCTGCCGAGTTACCGGCCCCGGCGGTCCTGAAGGAGCCAATCTTCGTCGGCCCGATGTCGCCGGAGTTGGAGTTCCGACTCACGCAGACCTGCATCCGCCATGTCGATTCCCTGGTCGTAGAGCAGGAACTGCACAAGCTCTGTGCGGAGTTCTGCGTCTGGATGGCCGAGCCCTACCTTCAGTTGGCGGGCTATCGGGCCATCACCGGCGTCGTGCGCGCCAGTCTCAAGCAGTTCATCGAGCCGGCGCAGGTGACCCAGGCGGTGCTGGACCTGCTGCCCTTCAGCCTGTCCGAAGTGATGATCGGCCAGGCCGTCGAGTTCGCGAACTGGCCCCTGGTGGCGCATGCACCGGCGCTGACCTTCATGCCGATGATGATCGCCGCGCGCCAGAGAGAGTTCACCTCGTTGCGGCCCGGCGGCCGCCCGGTTAGGGCCTCGATGCCCGACGCCATCGAGGTGCGGCAGAGCAAACCCTTCGCCTACGCGCTGGGCTGCCTGGTGCGCAACTTGCAGTCATTGCGCATGCCCGTCGAACCGGTTCGGAGCAGCGGCATAGACATCGGCAACGTCGCGCTTCGCCAGTTCATCGACGACTACGAACAAGCACTCCAAGGGAGCGTGAAACTCGATAATGCGCGGCGCGACGTCGAGGATGGCCTGCACTACGTGGATCTCCTGCACCATGAATTGCGGTACGACATCGGCATCGAGGCGGCCACTGCCAGCGTGCCGCCCGAGATGCCGCTTCGCATGGATCTCAACCAGCATCCCGTGATGCGATCTGGCACGGGTTGCCTGCTGGCCCTCCAGGACGAACTGCTGCGGGCGGAACTCCTGGACCTTCTGGTCAAGGCGCTGGCGACGCTCTCCCGCCGCCAGTTGCAAGCCTGGTATTTCAGCTTCGTCGTGGGACTCTCCGACGACGAGGCGGCCCGACGGCTGGGGGTAGTCAAGACCACCTACGCCAAACACGCGACGCGCGCGCTGACCAAGCTCGAGAAGCTGGAGTACACGGGGGCCGTCCGGCGTCTGTCGCGCTGCTCGGAGGACCCACTGCGCTTCCAGGACCTCATCTCGATGCACCTCAGCGCGGAGGCTTTCAAGGCGCTCACTGCACTTCTTCCCGACGGCCTGGCTTGGTTGGACGAGCCCATGACCTCGCCGACCCGCGACGCCGGACTGCCCGACCCCGGCAGCGGTTGATCCACCTGTCCTATTGCCGAATCGGAGCGCACCGACCCGCTGCGCGCTCACGCCTCACTGAACCTTTTTTCACGTCGTCCCAGACCCGTCCCCAAAGGAAATGCCATGTCGCTAAAGCACAAGGAACCCAAGTTGAAGCTGTCATTGCACAGCACCGGGGCCGCCCGGGCTTCCCACCGTACCCATGTTCCGCCGACTCCGGCCGAAGGCGCACCGCCGGGCGTCTGCGCAAGCCGGGAGCGCAATGCGACTCGGCTTGCGCAGGCGCCCGAGTCGCCCGTGGTCATCGGCCCGGTGTGCGAAGGCGTGGAGGACCTGTTCGTTGCCGCTGGCCTGTTCGATGACCGAATCGTCGAGGTCCTTGCCAAGCGCAGACGGGCCTTCGGTCTTGGCGTGGATCCACTGGACCGACTCTGGCGGGCCGATCCTGAACTCAAGCCAAGGATCGTGGGTCGCGGGTGAGGCGGCCATCGCAGGTTCTCGCGGCTGGCGCCCCCATGTAGTCTGGTACCTGGCCCTTGCTTGGAGACGTGCAGCGTGCTCGCGTGCACCAGCTAACTCCAGCGTGGTTCTCGCTCTCGTCCGCAGCGACACGGCATCCCGCGGCCTGCCGCTGTCCGGACGATAGCGAAGGGTCCGACGCAGCGAACGGTAGTGACTTGACGGGCGGATGGGACCGAGCCGTGAGTGTCGAGATCCCATTGATTTCGGTGCGAAAAGTGACGGTTCGAATCGCCAGCAACGGTGTGAGTGTCCAACCGTAAGTCGTTGACTCGACATCCCCGCTGCGTTTGGCAGCGCTGGGTGGGGTTGATGATGTTCTTCGATCTGCTGGCCGAGCCGTTTGGCTTCCCTATCCTGGGCGGCTTCTAGGCCCGATTGCCTGTCCAGAAGCCGTCATCGAAAGACGTCACAGTTATGCCGACCCACACGCTTCAGGCTTCGCCCACTAAGCGGTCACCGGTGGCAATCACCGGCAACTGACCGAATTCAGCGACAGCGGTCATTCGGTCGTCGAAGCCGAGTGACGCAGTTCAGTCTCTTGCCGCCATTGATCCCGCCACCAAGCGCCACCCCCAGCCCACGATCAAGCCAGAGCAGCCCTGGAGCCACTTCACTCCCCCGCTCCCTGCGGACGCAACCCTAGAATCCGCGGCCCGCTTGGTACCGCGTCCCCCTGGCGCCGTGGTCACAGCCACCACGCCACCCAGGCCCCGGTGCCACCCGCCCGCAGGCCCACGCCCCGGCCATCGCAATCCCCATGTCGCTTTCCCGCCTGATCGGTGGCTTCGTTGTCCGCCACTGGCGCGCCTATGCCGCGTCGGGGCTCATGCTGCTCGGCATTGCGGTGCTCATCGTCTGGCTGCCGCGCCAGGTGGGGCAGATGGTCGATGCGCTGCTCGCGCGCCAGCTGCACGGCGCCGCGCTGCTGCGTGAGCTGGGTCTGCTGCTGGCCGCGGGCGTGGCCATCTACGGCCTGCGCGTGGGGTGGCGGCTCAAGCTCTACGCCGCGGCTTACCGCATGGGCGTGGAGCTGCGCACGCGGCTCTACCAGCGCCTTTCTCTGCAGGGCCCGCGCTTCTTTCAGACGCGCCGCACGGGCGACCTGATGGCCCTGGCCACCAACGATGTCGACGCAGTCGAGATGGCCGCGGGCGAGGCCATGCTGGCCGGCTTCGACGGCACGCTGACGCTGGTGGTCGTCGTGGCCATGATGACGCTCGGGGTGGACTGGCGCCTGGCCCTCGTCGTGCTGCTGCCGTTTCCGCTGATGGCGCTGGCCTTCTGGTGGATCTCGCGCCACGTGCACGAGGCCTCGCGCCAGGCGCTCACGGCCTTCGGCGAGCTCAACGACCATGTGCAGGAAAGCGTGTCGGGCGTGCGCACGCTGCGCGCCCTGGGGCTGGAGGCGCGCAGCAGCCGGCGCTTCGGCGAGCTGGCCACGCAGGCCGCCGATGCCAGCTTCAGCGCCCAGCGCTGGGAGGCCGCCTACGAGCCGGCCGTGGGCTTCACGCTCAGCACGGCGGTGGTGCTGGCGCTGGGCTTCGGCGGCTGGCTGGTGTGGCAGGGCGAGATGACGGTGGGCCAGCTCACCAGCTTCGGCATGTACCTCGGCCAGCTGATCTGGCCCATGTTCGCGGCCGGCTGGGTGCTGGCGCTCATCGAACGCGGCCGCGCCGCCTGGGCCCGGCTCGAGCCGGTGCTGGCCGAGCCGCTGAGCGTGGACGACCACGGCACGGTGGCCCCGGTGCAGCCCGGCGCCATCGCCGTGCAGGACCTGCACTTCAGCTACCCGGGCCAGGCCGAGCCCGCGCTGCAGGGCGTGTCGCTGCAGCTGCCCGCGGGCCAGACGCTGGGGCTGGTGGGCCCCACGGGCGCCGGCAAGAGCACGCTGCTGAAGCTGCTGCTGCGGCAATGGACGCCGCAGCAGGGCGGCATCCAGTGGGGCCCCTGGCCGCTGGCCGACTACACGCTGGCGGCGCTGCGCGCGGGCATCGCCTGGGTGCCGCAGGAGGCCTTCTTGTTTTCGGCCACGGTGGCCGAGAACATCGCGCTGGCGCGGCCCGGCGCCAGCCGCGCCGAGATCGAGGCCGTGGCGCGCCAGGCGGCGGTGCACGACGACATCGAGCGCCTGCCCCAGGGCTACGACACGCCAGTGGGCGAGCGCGGCGTCACGCTCTCGGGCGGCCAGCGCCAGCGCGTGGCGATCGCGCGAGCGCTGCTTGCCGACGCGCCGCTGCTGCTGCTGGACGACGCGCTCTCGGCCGTGGACACCGCCACCGAGGCGCAGATCCTGGCCGCACTGCGCACGCAGCGCCAGGGCCGCACGGTGATCATCGCCAGCCACCGCCTGTCGACCCTGCTCGATGCCGACCAGATCGTGGTGCTGCGCCACGGCCAGGCCACCGAGCGCGGCAGCCACCGCGAGCTGGTGGCGCTGGGCGGCTGGTACGCCACGCAGTGGCGCGTGCAGCAACTGGAGGCCTCGCTCGATGCCGAGTGAACCCAGGCCCAGCGGCCCCGCGCCGGCCGGCGAGCGCCGCGCCGCGCTGCAGCTGCTGCAGCGCGCGGCGCTGCCCGAGATCGCGCTGCTGAAGGGGGCGCTGGTGTGGCTGGCCGTGGCCGCCGCGCTCGAGGCCCTGGGCCCGCTGCTCGGCAAGGCCTTCATCGACCGCTACCTGATGCCGCGCGACGCCGAGCTGCCGGCCATCGTGGGCCTGCTGGGCGGCGCGCTGGTGGCCGGCTGCCTGGCCAGCTGGCTGCGCTACGGCCAGCTGGTGCGCCTGGCGGGCCTGGCCATGCGCTCGGTGCAGCGCATCCGCGAAGCGGTGTACGGGCATGTGCTGCGGCTGCCCATGCGCTTTTTCGACGGCGCCATCACGGGGCAGCTGGTCAGCCGCGTCACCAACGACACCGAGGCGGTGAAGGCGCTGTATGTGCAGGTGCTGTTCGTCATGCTCGACAGCGTCATCACGCTGGTGGGCATGCTCGCGATCATGGCCTGGCTGGACTGGCGGCTGATGCTCATCGTGGCCCTCTTGGCGCCGGCGGTGTTTGGCATCGTCTGGCTGTACCAGCGCCTGTCGGCGCCCGCGGTCACGCGCAGCCGCGCGCTGCGCAGCGACATCAACGCGCAGGCCGCCGAGTCCATCTCCGGCATGGCGGTGGTGCAGGCCAGCGGCGCCACCGCGGCCTTTGCCGAGCGCTTTGCCGCCACCAACGCCGCGCATTACGCCGCCCGCCGGCAGGAGCTGCGCGCCAACGCCTGGCTGCTGCGGCCGGTGCTCGACCTGCTCAACGTGATGCTGCTGGCCGCGTTGATCGGCGTGTTCAGCTGGCGCAGCACGCAGGCGCTGGGCGGCCTCTCGGCCATCGAGGTGGGCGTGCTGTACGCCTTCATCAGCTACATCTCGCGCGTGGTCGAGCCGCTGATCCAGATCACCATGCAGTTCTCGCAGCTGCAGCAGGCCATGGTGGCGGCGGCGCGCGTGAACACCCTGCTCGACGAGGCCGAGGCGCCGCGCGCCACCGCGCAGGCGCAGGTGAGCCAGGGCGCGATCAGCGTGCGCGCGCTGGACTTCGCCTACCTGCCGGGGCGGCCCGTGCTGCACGGCCTGAACCTCGAGATCGCGGCCGGCAGCTTCGTGGGCATCGTCGGTCACACGGGCTCGGGCAAGAGCACGCTGCTGTCGCTGCTGCTGCGCTTCTACGCCGCGCCTGCAGGCACGCTGCACATCGACGGCCAGCCCATCGAGCAACTGGGCGACGACGAGTTCCGGCGCGCCGTGGGGCTGGTGCCGCAGGAGCCCTTTCTGCTGGCCGCCAGCGCGCGCGAGAACATCGACATGGGCCGCTGTCTGGCCGACGCTCAGATCGAGGCCGCGGCGCGCGCCGCGCACGCAGACGGCTTCATACGCCGGCTGGAGCAGGGCTACGACACGCCGCTGGGCGAGGGCGGCGCGCGGCTGTCGGTGGGCGAGAAGCAGCTCATCGCGATGGCTCGCGCGCTGGCCGGTCAGCCGCGCATCCTGCTGCTCGACGAGGCCACCTCGCACATCGACAGCGAAACCGAGGCCGTGGTGCAGCAGGCCCTGACCGGCCTGCGCGGGCGCGTCACGGTGGTGGCCATCGCGCACCGGCTGTCGACCATCCGCGCCGCCGACGACATCGTGGTGCTCAACCATGGCCGCATCGCCGAGCGGGGCACCCACGGCGCCCTGATGGCCATCGAGGGCGGCCTGTACCAGCGGCTGGTGCAGCTGCAGCAGCTGGCGGCGATGGACTGAGAGCAGCCCGAGCCGAGAGCGGGCTCTGCCAAGCGCCGGTCTGTCGCCCTTGATGGCAGTTTGTCGCAGGTCACTTGAAGAACCAGGGTGCCGGGCCAAACTGAGCCTCTGGGCCGTCGGTCCTTGAGGACACACATCATGAGCATGAGCGAAGAGTTGGTTCGGCTGGCTGCCTTGCACGAGCGCGGTGTGCTGTCGGACGAAGAGTTTGCGCGTGCCAAGGCGCGCGTTCTTGGCGGTGCTCCCGCTGTCGAGGCACCGGCGCTGCAGGCGATCAATGCCCTGCGGCGCAGCAGAAACGACCGTTGGCTCGGCGGCGTGTGCGGCGGCGTCGCACGCATGACCGGTGTCGAGAGCTGGATCTGGCGTCTCTTGTTCGCCTTGCTGGCCTTGTGCGCCGGAACAGGGGTGCTGATCTACCTGCTGATGTGGATCCTGATCCCCGCAGACCCGTTGACTCCTGGGGCCGCGACCAGCCACTCGCAGGCCGGGTGATTCGACCCGGTGGCGCGGTGCCCACCACAGCAGGCAAGCCGACGCTGAGCGTTCGCTACGGCCACGCACGCGGTGCGTGGCGGAATGCTTCAAAAGCTCTCAGGCCTTGCGCGACCTCAGGCGCTGGATCCCCGCCCCGGCGGCCGCCAGCACCACGCCGATGAGGGCGCCGACGGCGATGTCGACGGTCACCCCGAGCGTCCAGTGCGGCGCCTGGAAGTGCACGAGGTGGGTGAAGATGCCGCCAGCCACCGCCAGCATGGCCACCATGCCGATGGGCCCCAGCGCGCCCAGGATGCGCGGTGCGGCCCACACGATGCGCCGGCCCATCGCTTGGCGGGTGGCATCGGGTGCGCGCACCAGGGCCAGGCCGATGTCGTCCATGCGCACGAGCGCGGCGATGAGCCCGTAGATGCCGACGGTCATCACCACGCTCATGGCGATGAGCACGACGAGCTTCTGTTCGAAGGGCGCCCGCGCGGCCACGGTGAGCGAGATGACCAGGATCTCCAGGCTCAGCACGACGTCGGTGACGATGGCACCGCGGATGCGCTGCTCGTCGGTGAGCGGCGCCTCAGAAGGGCCGCTGCCCCAGCCCAGCCGCTCCAGCACCGCCTTGCCGCCTTCGAAGGCCAGGTACAGGCCCCCGGCGACCAGGGCCAGCTGGATGCCCAGCGGAAACAGCGCGTCGACCGCCAGCACGAGCGCGATCAGCCAGATCTTGTTCAGCGCACTGGCCCTGAAGATGCGCCAGATGGCCGGCAGCTCCTGCGCCGGCGAGACGCCGGTCATCTTGGACGCGCCGACGGCCAGGTCGTCGGCCGCAATGCCTGCCGTCTTGGCGGCGGCGCGGCCGGTCATCAGGGCCACGTCGTCGGCCGCGGCAGCGAGCTTCAGACCCTGGGCGGCCACGTCGTCGGCGGCGGCAGCAGCCAGTTTGGCGACGTTGCGAAAGACGGCGAAGAAGGCGGAACTGGGCATGGTGCTGCGGATGATGCCCGTTCTTGCCGTCTCTTCAATCCAGCGCCCGTTCCATGATGGGCCCGGCGTCTTCCACGTTCACGTGGTGGCTGTACCGGAAGCCGGCGTCTTCGAGCAGTTCGAGCAGCAGCCGCGCCGGCTCGGCCACGTGGCCGATGGCGGCCTCGGCCGCGGGCGGCAGGAACGAGGTGTAGACCATCTGCTGCGGCAGCAGCGGCGCCAGGTGGCTGCGCCACGCGGGGCCGTGCGTGGCCAGCGCGGCGGCGGGGTCGCCGCGGTAGAAGTGGCGGCCCAGGCCCAGCCAGAAGGGGCTGTGGCCGGCGGCGTCGCGCGGGCCGGGCAGTTCGGCCACCAGCACCGGCGCGTAGCGCGCGCGATCGGTGGCGATGCAGTCCAGCGCGTCGGCCAGCAATGCGCGCAGCGCCGCCGCCTGCTCGGCCAGGCCCAGGCCCGTGCCCTGGTGTTCACGCGCCCAGGCGATGTCGGCCAGCTCGCTGGCCCCCGTGTGGTCGTGCCCCAGCTGCAGCGTGCGCTGGCGGTGGAACAGGCCCAGCTCGCGCGCCGCGTGCACGACGCAGCCGACGTGGAAGCTCACGCGGGGCAGTTGCAGCCCGATGGCCGGCACCAGGCGCAGCGCCGCCCGCGGCGTGCCGTCGGCCGCGGCCACGACACGCCAGCGTTCGCCGGGGGCAGCCGCAGCGGCCGGGCGGCCGAGCCAGCTGCTGATGAAGGGGAGGTCGGCCCCGTCGGCGTCGCGCCGCTGTTGCATCGAGGCGCTGGTGTTCATGCGCTTGCTCCTGCCGGCGCGAAGGCGGCGCTGCGCACCGAGTCGCCAGGGCCCAGGCGCAGGTGTGCGGCGGCCTCGGCGGGCAGCGGCGGCGCGCCACTGGCGGCGCTGCCCGGCACCAGCAGCGCGGCGAAGTCGGCGCGTCGCGTGCTGGCCACCAGTTGCCAGTCGGCGCTCGCGCCGGCGGTGGCCGTTTCGCACCAGGGCCCGCGGCGCGAGGTGGCCACCGTCTTGAGCGTGGCCACGCGGGCATCGACCGTCGGCCCGCCGTCGAAGATGTCGACATACGTCTCGGTGTCGAAGCCCTCGTCGAGCAGGATGGAAAACGGCAGCTCCGCCACCGGGTGCATCTGGCCGATGGCCCACTGCGCCTCGTCGGGCAGCAGCGGCACGTAGATGGGGCTTTGCGGCATCAGCTCGGCGATGAAGGCCTTGCTGCGGCCGCCGGTGAGGCGCTCGATCTGCGGGTAGTCCATGTCGAAGAAGCGGCGGCCCACGGCGTCCCAGAAGGGGCAGCGACCGGCCTCGTCGGCCAGGCCCGGGCTTTCGGCGGCGATGCGGTCCGAAAAGCGCTCGGCGAACTCGGCGATGAACAGCAGCCGCGCGCGGCTGAGCAGTTGCGGCGCGGCGCTGTCGGCATAGGCGGGGTCGATCCAGAAGCTGGTGAGCAGCGTGTGGCCGGTGAGGTCGTGGCACAGGTGCAGCGTGTGGATGCGGTTGCCGGCGTTCAGCGCCGCGCTGTGGTGCACCACCATCTCGTTGCGGTAGCAATAGAAGCGGTCTGCAAAGCCGGCGCTGGCCGCGATGCCGCTGGTGCCCACCACACGCTGGCCGGGCGGGCGCTGCAGGTCCTCGACGACGAAGAGGTGGATCTCCTCGCCGCTGGCGTCGTCGGCCGAGGCAAAGGCGGCGGCCGAGCGCTCCAGCCGTTCGGCCAAGCGCGCGCGGTCGGCCGGCAGCGTGGTGATGCCGATCACGCTGTCGGCGGCGGCGCGTTCGAAGGCGTCGATGTCGGCCGGGCCGGCGGCGCGGAAGAGAAATCTCGTCGGGTTCATGGCAGGGGCTCCTGCGGGGAAACGTCCGCCGGGGTGGCGGGGGAGGGGGCTTCGTGCGGTCCGTGTGACATGGCCTCCCAGGCCACGGCGCGCGGGCTGCGCTCATCGCGCGGGGTGCGGCCAAAGCGCGCGCGGTAGGCATTGCTGAAGTGCGAGCCGTTGGCAAAGCCGCAGGCCAGGCCGATCTGCAGGATGGACTGGCTGGTCTGCTGCAGCAGGCGCCGCGCACGCGCCAGGCGCAGCTCGGCGTAGTAGCGGCTGGGCAGCTCGTCGAGGTGCTGCTTGAACAGGCGCTCCAGCTGCCGGCGCGACACACCCACGAGCTGCGCGATGTCTTCGGTGGCCAGCGGCTCGCCCAGGTTGGCCTCCATCAGCGCCACGGCCTCGGCCAGCTTGGCGTTGGTCAGTGCGCCCGC
This sequence comes from Rubrivivax sp., assembly GCA_027487585.1. GTDB lineage: Bacteria > Pseudomonadota > Gammaproteobacteria > Burkholderiales > Burkholderiaceae_C > Rubrivivax. The sequence goes on along the minus strand of JAIYDH010000336.1, from coordinate 2,418 downwards.
ACCGCCCACGCGGCCGGCCACGGGCGCGCGTTGGCGCTCGCCGGCCGGGCGCAGGCGCTCCAGGCCCAGCTGCGCCAGCAGGCCCTGCAGCACACGCTCGCCGTGGCGCTGGGCCAGCCACGCGAGCATCAGGTCGAGGCTGGCGGTGCCGGTGGTGCACGACAGGCGCGCGCCGTCGATCTCGTGCAGGTGGCTGGTGACGACGATGTCGGCGTGCGCCTCGCCCATCTGCGACACCAGCGCCCAGGGCAGCGTGGCCCGGTGGCGCGCCAGCAGCCCGGCCTGTGCCAGCACCGCGCTGCCGGTGCCGATGCCGCCCAGCACGCAGCCGGCGGCGGCGCGCTGGCGCAGCCAGGCGTGCAGCGGCGCGTGGCCGTCGCGCAGCGGCTCGGGGTAGGGGCCGCCGGCCACCACGAACACGGCGTCCAGGGGCAAGGCCGAGCCCATGGCCGCCAGGGAGGCATCGGCCGCGACGCGTGTGCCGCAGGCGGCGCGCGCCGGCTGGCCGTCGGGCGTGATCACCAGGCTGGCGTAGGCCGGCTGCTCCAGCACCTCGTTGGCGGCGGCCAGGGCCTCGCGTGCGCCGGCCAGCCCCAGCAAGGGAAACTGCGGCAGCAGCACGAAGGCATGGCGCTGCGGCGGGGTGGGCGGGCTGGGCGCGGCAGTCGACACGAGGAAAGGCGGGCTACTTCTTGCGGCCCCAGGCCGGCGTGATGTCGACCGCGAAGTAGCGCTGCGCCAGCTTGGCGTAGGTGCCGTCGGCCACGATGGCGGTGAGCGCCTCGTCGATGCGCGCGGCCAGCTTCTCGTCGGCCTTGCGCACGGCGATGCCGGGGCCGAGGCCGAACCACTTGGGGTCGTCGTAGCTCGGGCCGCGCAGCTCGAAGCCCTTGCCCGAGGGCCGCTTGAGGAAGCCCTGGTCGATGGCGATGACGTCGGCCAGCGAGGCATCGATGCGCCCGGCCACGAGGTCGAGGAAGGCCTCGTCCTGCTTGGCGTAGCGCACGATCCGGGCGCCCGGGAACTGGTCGACCGCGAACTTCTCGTGGATGGTGTTGCGCTGCACGCCGATGGCCTTGCCCTTCAGGCCCTCGGGCGTGATGGCGATGGGCGACGAGGCCTTCACGACGAAGCGCGCCGCGCTCTCGTAGTAGACCTTGCTGAAGCGCACCGCCTTGCTGCGCTCGGGCGTGATCGACATGCTGGCGACGATGGCGTCGAACTTGCGCGCCGCCAGCGCCGGGATCATGGCGTCGAACTCGCTCTGCACCAGCGTGCACTTGGCCTTCAGGCGCTCGCACACGGCCATGCCGATGTCGATGTCGAAGCCCTTGATCGTGCCGTCGGGGGCCAGTTCCGAAAACGGCGGGTAGGCGGCCTCGACGCCCAGGCGCAGGGTTTCCTGGGCACTGGCCGGAAGGGCCAGGCCGAGGGCCAGTGCCGTGCCGGCACCGAGTAGCAAGCGTCGCATCGTCATCGTCCTTGTGGCGCAGCCAGCGGCCTGAACAGCGGCCGCTGCAGCCGCACCGGGACGATATCGAGTTTCACGCCCTCCACCGTGTAGCCCTCGGGGCTGGTGACGAGCCAGGCGCGCGTGGCGGCGTCCAGGCGCAGCGTCCACTCGAAGGCGAGCGTCGGGTCGGGGTCGTCGGCCTCCGCAGGGCCGACGGGGTGACCCGAAAACGCCAGGCCCTGCAGCTGGCGCTGGTCGCCGTCCACGAGGCGCTTCATCGCGGTGACGATGACGCCGTCGCCTAAAGCGTCGGCGTAGTACCAGGCGCCGCGCCGGTAGCCGCGGTGGGCCGGGTCCAGCGGCTGCAGCAGCGTGCCGGCGCGGCGCGTGGCCGAGGGCGTGATGCGGCGTGTGGCGAGCTCGAAGCGGTCGCCGCTGTCCAGCCAGTGCAGCGTGGCGCCTTGCAGCCCGTAGGCGCCGCCGGGGTGCGGCGTGCGCTGGCCGGGTTCCACCACCAGCACGCCGCCGCCTGCGCCCGCCAGCACCTCGAAGCCACCGGGCGTGAAGACGGCGGCCGAGTTCTCCTCCACCGCCACGCCCAGCGTGCCGCCGCTGGCGTGCAGCAGCGGCAAGAGGCGCGCGATGCGGCCGCGCCGCACGGCGTGCTGGTCGACCACCACGCCGGCGGGCAGCAGGCCGAAGCCGCGGTCCCATTCCTGGCCTTCGCGCAGCCGGCCCTTCATGGCGAACAGCGGGTCGGGCGCGTCGCGGAACATCACCGCACTCAGCACCGCCGTGCCGGCGCTGCTGCCGGCCACGGCGCCGCCTTCGGCCCACAGCGCCTGCATCGCGCGCAGCAGCGGCGTGGGCACGCCGCCGGGGCGCAGCGTGTCGACGAGCCGCGCCTGCGCGCCGCCGGTCATGTAGACGCCGTGGCAGCGGCGCAGCTCGTCGGCCCAGCGGGC
>JAIYDH010000020.1 GCA_027487585.1 Rubrivivax sp. | reverse complement strand
TCGGGCCGCTGAACCGCTACGTCAGCACCGACACCGCGCTCCTGGCCACCAGCCTGCACAAGACCTGGGGGCAGTGGCTGATCCTCGGCATGGTGGCACTGCACGTGCTGGCCATCGTGATGTACCTCGTGAAGCGCAACAACCTGGTCAAGCCGATGATCGGCGGCGACAAGCTGCTGCCGCCCGGCACGCCGGCCAGCGCCGACGGCGTGGCGCAGCGCGGTCTGGCCCTGGTGCTGGCGCTGGGCGCTGGCGGCCTGGCCTGGTGGGTGTACGGGCTGGGCAGCTGAGGGCACGGCCCACCGTGACGCCGTCATGAACACCGAAGGTCCGCACATCGAGCTCGTGCCGGCCGAGGGCCCGCAGGCCCTCGAGACGGTGCGCGTGCTGTTCCGCGAGTACGCCGCCTCGCTGGCCATCGACCTGTGCTTCCAGAACTTCGAGCACGAGCTGGCCACGCTGCCGGGCGCGTACGCAGCCCCAGGCGGCGCGCTGCTCTTGGCCCTGGTGGACGGCGAGCCCGCCGGCTGCGTGGCCATGCGGGCGCTGCCCGAGGCCGATCATGCCAATGCCTGCGAGATGAAGCGCCTGTACGTGAAGCGCGCCTTCCGCCGCTTCGGCCTGGGGCGGCTGCTGACGCAGCAGCTGATGGACCTGGCCACGCAGGCCGGCCACAGCTGCATGCTGCTGGACACGCTTGACGACATGGAGGCCGCGCGCGGGCTGTACGCCTCGCTGGGCTTTGTCGAGATCCCCCCCTATTACTTCAATCCGATTGCCGGCGCGCACTACCTGAAGGTCGAGCTCGACACGCCCGGCGCGCGTTGGTAGGCGCGCCATCGCCTCGTGGACGGCCGCGGCCACCCGCTGGGCACCGACGGCTTGGGCCGCAGCGACAGCCACGAGGCTGGGCGCGGCTTCTTCGAAGCGAGCCTGCGGCAGATCGCGCGGCGCGCGCTGCGGCATCATCGTCGACCATCATCGTCGCCAGGCGACCCCGGAGACCCTCATTTCCACCGCCCTCATCCTGCGCACCGGCGCGCTGCGCCTGGCCCTGCGGCCCGACCTCGGCGGCGCGATCGCCGGCCTGTGGTTCAGCGCTGCCGACGGCGAGCTGCCGGTGATGCGCAGCAGCGAGCCGGCCACGCTGGCCGCCGCCCGCGCCGCCGCCAGCTACCCGCTGGTGCCCTACTCCAACCGCGTCGGCCACCGCCGCTTCCGCTGGCACGGGCACGACTTCAGCACCGCGCCCAACTTCGACGACAACCCGCACTCGGTGCACGGCGTGGGCTGGATGCGGCCGTGGCAGGTGGTGTCGGCCTCCAGCGCCGAAGCCGAGCTGCGCTACGTGCACACGCCCGACGCGCACTGGCCGTTCGCCTTCGAATCGCGCCAGCGTGTTGAGCTCTCCGACAGCGAGCGCACCGGCGACACGCTCACACTGCGCCTGGCCGTCACCAACACCGATACGCGCTCGCAGCCCGTGGGCCTGGGCTGGCACCCCTACTTCCCGAAGCGTTCGCACAGCCAACTGCACGCCCAAGTGAGTGGCCGCTGGGAGCCCGACGCCAGCGGCTTGGCCGAACGCCGGGTGCCGCAGGACGGCATCGTGGGCGAGGTGGCGCAACTCGCCTACGACCACTGCTTCGACGGCTGGCAGGGCGTGGCACGGCTGCGCGACGAGCGGCTGTCGCTCGAGCTCACGTCGTCGTTCAGCCGGCTCGTCGTCTACACGCCGGCCGAGAAGTCCTACTGGTGCGTCGAGCCCGTCAGCCACGTCAGCAACGCCGTCCAGATGGCCGAGCCCACGTCGCACGGCCTGGTCGACCTGGCACGCGGCGCCACGCACGAAGGATGGATGAGGCTGAAGGTGACTGCCCCATGACGACGAACACCCCGGATCTGTTGCTCGACTGGCAACCCCTGCCCGTGCCGCCCAGCCTGCTGGGCGAATCGCCGTTCTGGCACCCCGACGAGCAGGCGCTGTACTGGTGCGACATCCCCGGCCGCGCGCTGCACCGCTGGTGCCCGGCCGACGGCGCCGACGGCGCGCATCGGCAGTGGGACTTCGACAACGAGCCCGGCTGCGTCGCGCCCTTGCCTGGCGGCCGCCTGCTGCTGGCGATGCGCGAGGGCCTGTTCCGCTTCGACCCCCGCGATGGCACCCGCGAACGCCTGGCGCCCCCGCCCTACGACACGGCCGTGGAGCGCTTCAACGACGGCAAGGCCGACGCGCTCGGCCGCCTGTGGGTGGGCACGATCTACGACCCGCGCAGCAAGCCCGCCGCCGCGCTGTACCGCTGGGACGGCCACACGCTGGCGCGCGTGGCCGGCGACGTGACGGTGAGCAACGGCCTGGCCTTCAGCGCCGACGGCCGCCACGTCTACTGGACCGACACGCCTTCGCACCGCGTGATGGTCTACACGCTCGATGCCGGCACAGGCCGGCTCATCGAACCGCGTGTGCTGCACGCCTTCGCGCCCAAGGTGGCTGGCGCGCCATTGGCCGGTTATGGCGGGCGACCCGATGGCGCAGCGCTCGATGTCGAGGGCGGCTACTGGGCCGCGATGATGGAAGGCAAGCAACTCGTGCGCATCGCGCCCGACGGCACGCTGCTGGCCCGCGTGCCGCTGCCGGTGCGCTGCCCCACCATGCCCTGCTTCGGCGGCGCCGACGGCCGCACGCTGTTCGTCACCACCGCCCGCGCCAACCGCCCGGCCGACGAACTGGCCGCCGAGCCCTGGGCCGGTTGCGTGCTGATGGCGCGCGCGCCGCTGGCGGGGCTGCCGGTGAACTTCGCCGCCGGCTGATGAGCGCGCCCCAGGCCCGCGCCGACCTGCTGGCCCGGCTGGCCGAGCCGCGCGAGTGGGACCTGGCCGTCATCGGCGGCGGCTCGGTCGGCCTGGGCGTGGCGCTGGATGCGGTGGCGCGAGGCTTCTCGGTGCTGATGCTGGAAGCGGGCGACTTTGCCCAGGGCACCTCGTCGCGAGCCACCAAGCTGGCGCACGGTGGTGTGCGCTACCTCGCCCAGGGCGATCTGGCCCTCGTGCGCGAGGCGCTGCACGAGCGCGGCGCGCTGCTGGCCAACGCACCGCACGTGGCCGCGCCGCTGCCCTTCGTGATGCCGGCCTACCGCTGGTGGGAGAAGGGCTTCTACGGCGCCGGCCTGAAGGCCTACGACCTGCTGGCCGGCTCGCGCGGGCTGGGCGCCACCGAGTGGATCGACGCCCGCCGCGCGCAGGCGCTGCTGCCCGGCGTGCGCGCCCAGGGCCCGGTGGGCACGCTGCAGGGCGGCGTGCGCTACTGGGACGGCCAGTTCGACGACGCGCGCCTGGCGCTGCTGCTGGCGCGCACGGCGGCGGCCAAGGGCGCGCTGCTGCTGAACCACGCGCCCGTGGTGGCGCTGCGGCGCGAACGCGGGCAAGTGCGCGGCCTGGTGCTGCGCGACACCGAGACCAGCGCCGAACACGCCGTGGCCGCGCGCTGCGTGGTCAACGCCACGGGCGTGTGGGTCGACGGCATCACGGCGCTCGACCACGACGAAGACGAGCCGCCACGAGGCACCGCGCACCGCGTGGCGCCGAGCCAGGGCGTGCACCTGGTCGTCGACCGTGCCTTCATGCCCGGCTCGGGGTCGTCGGTTCACGCGCTGCTGGTGCCCAAGACGGAAGACGGCCGCGTGCTGTTTGCCGTGCCCTGGCTGGGCAAGACGATCCTTGGCACCACCGACACGCCGCGCACCGATGCCCCCGCCGAGCCCGAGGCGCGTGCCGACGAGGTGGCCTTCATCCTGCGCGAGGCCGGCCGCTACCTGGCGCGTGCGCCGCAGGCGGCCGATGTGCGATCGCTGTGGGTGGGCCTGCGGCCGCTGGTGAAGCCGCCTGCGGGCCGCGACGGCGACACCAAGTCGATCTCACGCGAGCACTCGGTGTGGGTGTCGCGCTCCGGCCTCGTCAGCGTGACGGGCGGCAAGTGGACCACCTACCGCTCGATGGCCGAAGACGTGCTGGCGCGCTGCATGGCCGCGGGCCTTTTGCCGCAGCGCGCGGCGGGCGTGACGACCTCGCTGCGGCTGGTGGGCGCCCCGACGGCCGCCGACCCGGCGCGCTCGCTGGCCGCGCCGCCGGGCGAGCATCTCTACGGCACCGAAGTAGCCGCGCTGCGGGCCCTGCCCGGGGCCACGCGCTGGCTGGCGCACGACCGCGAAACCGGCCTGGGGGTGCTGAGCGAGGCGATGGTGCGCTTTGCCCTGCGCTTTGAGTTCGCGCGCACCACCACCGACGTGCTGGCCCGGCGTTCGAGGCTGTTGTTCCTCGATGCCGCCCAGGCGGCCGAGGTCGCGCCGGCGGTGGCCCAGCTGGTGGCCGAAGAAACCGGCCGCGATCCCGCGCTTGAGGCCTGCCTGGCGCTGGCGGCGCAGTACACGCGGCTTCCCTGAGGCTGCCTGCCCGGGACGGGCGCTTCGACAGGCCTGTCCTGAGCTTGTCGAAGGGCTCAGCGCGAACGGTGCTGGGCTCTCACACCGCGTCCGCGAGCCCCGCACTCACCCCAACCCCGCACCCGCACCCGCACCCGTTCGGACTGAGCCTGTCGAAGTCCCGCGCGCACCCGATCCCGTTCGGACTGAGCTTGTCGAAGTCCCGCGCACCAAGGACTCAACCGCCCAGCGCCTGCTTCAGCGCCGTTTCCAGCGGCCCCTGATCCACCTCCCGAAACCCATCGTGCTGCAGCCGCACCCGCCCGTCGCGGCCGATGATGAAGCTCGTCGGCATCGCCTTCGCGCCAAAGCGCCGGGGCGTGTCGCCCGCCGGGTCGAAGGCGATGGTCGCCCTTGACGGCACGGCCCGCATGAACTGCTCGGCCGCGGAACGCTGGCGGTCCAGGTTGACGGCCACCACCGCCAGGCCCGCGGCGCCGTGCCGCGCCAGCATCTGGTCCATCCACGGAAACGACTGCCGGCACGGCGGGCACCACGAGGCCCAGAAGTCGAGGTAGACGACGCGGCCCTTCAGCGCGGCCAGGCTCACCGGGCCGGCGAGGCCTTCGAGCTCCAGGGCCGGCGCGGCGTCGCCAGGCGCGAGGGCACGTGAGTCAAGAGCTCGCGCCGGGCGATGCGCCGCCAGCAGGGCCAGCGGCAGCGCGGCGAGCAGCGTGCGGCGAGACAGACCCGTGTTCATGTCAGCTTCCTTGGGCAAACGTGTCGAAGTGGTTGTGCACCTGGCCGGCGTCGCCGATCAGCGCATGCGGCACGCCGGCCTCGCGCAACCAGGCCGCCGCGCCGGGGCCGCGCAGCAGGGCCATGGTGGACAGCATGCCGGCCTCCACGCAACGCGGCGCCGCCACGGTCACCGAGCGCGGCGCGCCTTCCACGGGCCAGCCACTGCGAGGGTCGAGCACATGGCCGAGGCGGCGGCCCTGGTGCATCAGGTAGCGGCGCGCGTCGCCGCTGGTGGCCAGCGCGCCGCTGCGCAAGCTGAGCACGGCGGCGGCATCGGTGCGGCCGGCGGCATCGGCGAGCACGCCCTCGATGCCCACCTGCCACGCGCTGCCGTCGGCGCGCGGCCCCGAGCAGGCCAGGTCGCCGCCGAAGTTCACGAGCAGCGGCACGTCGGTCTCGGCGCGCAAGAGCGCCCGTACACGGTCCACCGCGTACTCCTTGCCGATGCCGCCGAAGTCGAGCTCCATGCCCTCGGGCAGCCACAGGCGGGGCCGCTGCCAGCGCAGGCGATGCCAGCCCACACGCGGCAGCAGCGCGGCCACGGCTTCGGGCGTGGGCACGCGCTCGCTGCCGTCAAAGCGCCAGGCCTGGCGCAGCACGCCGCTGGTGATGTCGAAGAGGCCGCCGCTGAGCGCGTGGCACTGGGCCGCGAAGTCCAGCAGCTGGGCCGTTTCGTCGTCGACCGTCTGCCAGCGGCCCCGGCCGGCGTGCAGCTGCGCCACCACGCTGTCGCTGCGGTAGCGGCTGTAGCGGCGCTCGACGCGCAGCGCCTCGGCCTGCGCCAGCCGCAGCAGCCGGCGCGCCGTGGGCTCGTCGCCGCCATCGAGCAACAGCTCACAGGGGCTGGCCATGGCGTCGAAGCCACCGCGCCAGCCGCCCTGCGCGCCGTGCACGCCCTGCAGCCAGGGCGCGGGGTCGGCAGCGTCTGCGTTCACCAGCGGAACGACCATCCCACCGTCAGCATCGTCGCCTTCAGGTCGGGCGCCGGTGCCAGCGTGGCCAGCACGCCGGGCGCGCCGCTCGGGGCGTCTTGGCGCTGGCGGTAGCTTTCGGCGCGCACGGTCAGCAGGCTGTCGCGGGCCAGCGGCCAGCCGAGCGTGACGCCCAGCGTGTCGGCCGAGAAGGCGCCCAGGCGCTCGTCGGCCGAGGCGGCGGTGAGCGCGGTGGTCTGGGTGCTGCTGTTCCAGTCGCGGCCCTCGATGAGCCAGGGGCGGTAGAAGTCGGCGGCCTGCTGGATGTGGTGGCGCCAGCGTGGCTGCACGAAGCCGCCGCCGGGCAGCGGGTGGCGCCAGCGCAGATCGACCGTGTGGGCGCGCACGCCCCAGTCGTCGCCATACCAGCGGTACGAGGCGTCGAGCACGCCGGGCCCCAGGCTGAGCTTGTTCGACCAGAACAGGCTCGTGCGCGTGCGGCTGTCGGGGCGCAGCTCGGCCACGTAGCGCGAGCCGGTGACGAGGCCGGTGCTGCCGTCGAGCACGCTCAGCAGCTTGTACGGATCGGTGTGCTCGCCGCTGCCGCTGCCCAGGCCCAGGTTCAGCTGCATCAGCCACTGGCGGTTGACCACCTGCGTCCAGCCCAGCAGCAGGTCGGCCACCTGGCGCGAGCCGTTGCCGCCCTTGGACGAGCCGGCGCCGAACATCGGCTTCAGGCCCGCGGGCTGGCCGCCCACGGGGCGCATCTGGTCGGCCTCGAGCGCCAGGCCGATGCTCAGCGTGGTGTTCTTGCGGTCGAAGTCGCGCGCCAGCGAGACGTTGGCGCCCAGCGAGGTGAAGTCGTACTCGCGCGAGACGTTGGCGCCGTAGCTCAGGCGCTGGTCGGCGCCCCAGGGGCGCTCCTGGTTGCCGGCCAGGGCGACGCGGGTGTCCTTGAAGCTCGGATCCAGCGGCCTTGTGCCGGGGGCGGCCGTCCAGCTGCCCTTGCCGGACGGCGAGGTGAAGGTCTGCACGCCGGGCTGCGCCACGGCGCCGTTGGGCGAGGCGCCGGTGAGGCTGTCGAGCGTGAGCTTCAGGCCCGTCGTCACGCCCGCGGCGTCGGTGCGCTTCAAGCCCACCACCGGCTCGACGGCGCGCACGCGGCCGCCGCCTTCGCTGTACACCAGCACGGCGGTGTCGACGAGCCAGGGCGTTGCGGCCTCGGCGGCTTGCGCCCCGGGCGCCAGCAGCGTGGCGGCGGCGCCGGCCAGGGCGGCTCGCCAATCGGTGGGGCTCAGTTGCATCCGCAGCCTCCGCCACCAAAGCTGCGGCCACCGGCGGCCGCTTCCTTGCTGAAGTAGACGTGGTCGTCGAGGTCACCGTGCAGCGGCACGCCCTCAGGCGCCATCGCCGGCTGCGCGAGCAGGTCGCGCTCCCAGGGCTGCACGCCCATCGACGCGCAGCCGCCGAGCAGCGCCATCGCACCCAGCACCAGCGCGGCGACAGGGCGCCGCAGCTTCATTCCATCGAAGGTCTTCATGCCCATCCCGTCTGCCGCGTGATGCGGCGAACGGGATGCTCGGCCGGCCCGATGAAGCCGACCTGAAGACGCCGGGCCTCGGCGCTGCGCCGACCTACATCGACGAGTACTTCACCGAGCAGCCATACGGCCGCGTGACCGGCGTGCTCACCGGCTTGCCGGCCAGCAGCTCGGCCAGGGCCACCTTCACGTGGTTGGTGGCCGTGGCGGTGTCGGCCGGGTTGCTGCTGGGCTTGTTGTCGATGGCGCCGGCGTACACGAGCTTGCCGGCGGGATCGATGACGTACATGTGCGGCGTGGTGCGGGCGCCATAAGCGCGGCCGAGCTTGCCATCAGCGTCCATCAGCGTGGCGGTGGCAGCGGCCTTCTGCTGCTGCATCCAGCTGTTCATGCTGGCCGGGCTGCGGTAGTCGCGCGAGTCGGTGGCGGTGCTGTTGACGCTGAGCCAGACCACGCCCTTGGCCGTGGCCTCGCGCTGCGTGCCCTGCATGTTGCCGCCGCTGTAGTGCTTGACGACGTACGGGCAGCCAGGGTTGACCCACTCGAGCACGACGTGCTTGCCCTTGAAGTCGGCCAGCGAGACGGTCTTGCCGGTGGCGTCGGTGGCCGTGAAGGCCGGCGCCGACTGGCCGACGGCGGCGTTGGACAGCGCCGCGGTGGCGGCCAGCGCCAGCGTGGCGGCGACCAGGGTGCGGGCGAGCATCTGCATGGCGAACTCCTGTTGAACGCGGGGCGTCGCGCTCAGCGACCGGCGCCGATGGCGCCGAGCACCTCGTCGACCGAGAGAATTTCGCTCAGCAGCCGAGGCCCTGCCGAGCCCGGGGTATAGACGGCGTACACCGGCACGCCGCTGCGGCCGTAGCGCGTGAGCTGCTCGGTGATGGCGGGGTCGCGCTTGGTCCAGTCGGCGCGCAGGCGCACGACCTGCTTGTCGGCGAAGGCCGCCTTCACGTCATCGGCCGCCAGCGTGGTGCGCTTGTTGAACTGGCAGGTCACGCACCAGGCGGCGGTGAAGTCGACGAACACCGTGCGGCCCTCGGCCTGGGCCTGCGCCACGCGAGCGCTGCTCCAGGGCTCCCAGCCATCGCTGCTGGCCTGCGCGGCGCCGCCGCCGGCGATGGCGTCCTGGCGCAAGGCCGGCGCCGCCCACACGAGGGCCGCCACCAGCAGCAGCACGGCCGCGGTGCCGAAGCCGCCGCGGGCCTTGGGGCCGAGCGTCGGCGAGCCCACCGCCCAGGCCACGAAGGCCAGCGCCACCAGCAGGCCGAGCAGCGCCACGGCGCCGTCGATGCCCACCTGCACGCCCAGCACCCACACCAGCCACACCACGGTGGCGAACATCGGGAAGGCCATCAGCGTCTTGAAGTGCTGCATCCAGATGCCAGGCCGCGGCAGCGCGCGGGCCAGCGCCGGCCAGGCACTGGCCGCCAGGTAGGGCAAGGCCATGCCGAGGCCCAGCGCCGCGAACACCGCCAGCGCCTGCACCGGCGGCATGGTGATGGCCGCACCCAGCGAGGCGCCCATGAACGGCGCCGTGCAAGGGCTGGCCACGGCCACGGCCAGCACGCCGGTGAGGAAGTGATCGGCCACCGGATGCCGCGCCTGCGCCCCGGCCCACGACGAGGGCAGCACCGAGCCGAACTCGAACACGCCCGCCAGATTCAGGCCGATCAGCGTGAACAGCGCCGCCAGCACCGCCACCACCGCCGGGTGCTGCAGCTGGAAGCCCCAGCCGAGCTGTTCGCCGCCGGCACGCAAGGCCAGCAGCACGGCGGCCAGCGCCACGAAGCTGAGCACGACGCCGCCGGTGTAGGCCAGGCCGCCGGCCAGCTGCGCACGGCGATCGGCCCCGGTGCGCGCAAAGCCCAGCACCTTGAGCGACAGCACCGGAAACACGCAGGGCATCAGGTTCAGGATGAGGCCGCCCACCAGCGCAAAAGCCACGGCGAGCACAAAGCCCGGCGGCGCGGCGGCCGCGGGGGCCGGCGTGATCTCGGCGTTGCCCAAGGCGGGCAGCGGCGCCGGCGCGGCCACCGCCGGCCAGGGCGTGGTGACGGCAGCGGCCACGCGCAGGCCGGCCACTTCGCCAGCGCTCGTGAGCACCAGCGGCATCGTGGTGGGCGACTCGCTGCGCTGCGAGTCCAGCGGCACGCGGGCGGTCCAGGTGCCGCCGTCCCACGAGGTCTGCGGCTTCGCGGCGTTGACGATGACGCCCACCGTTTCGGGCAGGAAGCCCAGCTCGCGGCCCAGCCATGCGTCGGGCAGGCCGGTCACGCGCACGACCAGATCAGGGCCTTCGACGGCGGCCTTGGCATCGGCGCCGGCCACGTCTTGCGGCCGCGCGGCGCGGGCAGCGGCAAACAGCGCCGCGTGGCCCGCGGTGGCCGCCTTCACCGGCAGCTGCAGCACGAACTCGCCGCTCTCGGGGATGCAGACGTCCTTGCAGACCAGCCACTCGGCGTTGAGCTTGACCTCCAGCGTGTCGCCCACCAAGCCGGCCGGCACCGTGAGGGCCACCGGCAGCAGCAGGGTGTCCTCGTAGCCGAAGTTCATCAGCGGGCCGATGGGCAGCCGCTTCGGCGTCGGCCAGTCGATCTCGCCGGTGCCCACGCCGGGCGGCAGCGTCCAGGTCAGCGTGGTGGGCAGGCCGGAATCGCCGGGGTTCTTCCAGTAAGTGTGCCAGTGCGCCTTGTGCTCGATCTTGAGGCCCAGCCAGGCGGGCTTGCCCGGTACCAGGCCTTCGGGCGCATGGGCCACCAGCTCGGCCTTCACCTGTGGCGTGGTGACGACAGCCGAGCCCTGCGCCGACACGGCCAGGACGGTGGCGGCGAGGCCGAGCGCAAACAGCGAGGGAAGGAGTTTCATGCGGTGACGGAATGGCGGCGCCCGAGCGGCGTGCCCCGAGCCTGCGCTGCGACCCTGAGGCCGGTCTGAAGTTCACACAACCAGGGACATTCTGGGGCACCGCGGGTTTCTTCGTATAATCGATTGGCTTTGCTGCTCACAACCGCTGGTTTGCCCATGGCGACTTCTCCGCAAAACCGGAAAGACCCCTGGGACGGGCCCGCCGATGGGGCCAAGGACGAGACATTCAAGCCGCTGACGCGCGAGGAGGCGTCGGCCCTGCGCCTGAAGCAACCGCCGCTGTCGCCGTGGCGGGTGCTGATGGTGCAAGTGGCGGTGGGCGTGGGAGTGGCGCTGCTTGCGGCGCTGTTCACAGGTCGGGTCGAGCTGGCGTGGTCGGTGCTGTACGGCGCCGCCACGGTGGTGCTGCCGGGTGCACTGATGGCACGCGGCATGACCAGCCGGCTCAGCAGCATGTCGCCCGGCACCAGTGCCGTCAGCTTCATGTTGTGGGAGATGGTCAAGATCGTCACCTCGATCGCCTTGCTCGCGCTGGCGCCGAAGGTGGTTCAGCCGATGAGCTGGCCGGCCCTCCTGTTGGGTCTGGTGGTGTGCATGAAGGTTTACTGGTGGGCGCTGTTGTGGCGGCCCGCCCCGAAGAGCTAGAGGGACTCGACAAGTCATGTCAGCGCAAGGCCAGGAACTCACCGCGGGCGAGTACATCCGCCACCACCTCGGGCATCTGCAGACCGGCAAGCAGACCGCGGTCGTCGACTTCAGCATCATCAACCTCGACTCGGCCTTCTGGTCGCTGCTGCTGGGCGTGCTGGGCTGTTTCGTGCTGTGGCGCGCTGCGCGCAGCGCCACGGCCGGCGTGCCGGGCCGCTTCCAGGCCGCGGTGGAAATCCTCGTCGAGATGGTCGAGAGCCAGGCCAAGGGCATCGTGCACAACGCTGCCAGCCGCAAGCTCGTGGCCCCGCTGGCGCTGACGGTGTTCGTCTGGATCTTCCTGATGAACGCGATGGACCTGCTGCCCGTCGACCTGATCCCGGCCATCTGGCACAGCGTCGGCCCGGCACTGGGCTTCAAGGATTACATGCGTGTCGTGCCCACCGCCGACCTGTCGGTGACGATGGGCCTGGCGATGGGCGTGCTGCTCGTCTGCCTTTTCTACAACATGAAGATCAAGGGCGTCGGCGGCTGGGCCCACGAGCTCATCACCGCCCCCTTCGGCGCGCACCCGCTGCTGTGGCCGGTGAACCTGCTGATGCAGATCATCGAGTTCTTCGCCAAGACGCTGAGCCACGGCATGCGGCTGTTCGGCAACATGTACGCCGGCGAACT
>JAIYDH010000258.1 GCA_027487585.1 Rubrivivax sp. | reverse complement strand
CCAACTGCACCGAGATACCGGCCTCGGGCTCGTGCCAGTGGAAACCTTCCGACAAAGGCGCGGAGGCGATGGCCAGCTTCTCGTCGCTCTTCAGGAACTCGTCGAGCGAATCGACGGACGGCACGCTGAGGTGGTGGTCGCGCAGCAGCTCGATCAGGCTCTCGCGGCGGCCGTCGCTTTCGCCAAGCAGCAGCACGCGGTGGGTCGATGTCTTGACGTGCCGTTCGAGCTTGCCCAGCGGATCGGGGCCGCCGCGGTCGATGGCCAGGTCGGGCAGCGGACGCGCCCATTCCACGGCATCACTGCCGCGCAGCGACAGCGTGGCGTGGGCCTGCGTGCGGGCGAAGAACTCCTCCGCCGGCATGAACACCGCCGCCGGTGGCAGCAGCGGGCGCTCGGGGTCGTGCTGCAGGAAGCGGTGGCGCTCGCGGGTGTCGACCCAGAAGCGCTCGAGCGATTCGTCGACCTTGCCATGCAGCACCAGCGCGGCCTGTGGGCCGAGGTAGTCGAAGATCGTCGCCACCTCGTCGAAGAAGAGCGGCAGGAAGTACTCGATGCCGCCGCCGGCCAGGCCCGCGCCCATGTCCTTGTACAGGCGCGCGCGGGTCGGGTCGCCCTCGATCTTTTCGCGCCAGCGCGAGCGAAAGGCGCTGCGCGCCGCGTCGTCCATCGGGAACTCGCGGCCGGGCAGCAGGCGCACCTCGGGCACGGGGTACAGGCTGCGCTGCGTGTCGGGGTCGAAGGTGCGGATGGAGTCGACCTCGTCGCCGAACAGGTCCACGCGGTAGGGCACCAGCGAGCCCATCGGGAACAGGTCGATCAGTCCGCCGCGCACGGCGTACTCGCCCGGGCTCACGACCTGGCTCACGTGTTGGTAGCCGGCAAGGGTGAGCTGGCTCTTGAGCCGCGCTTCGTCGAGCCGGCTCTTCTGCCTGAAGTGGAAGGTGGTGCCGGCCAGAAAGCCCGGTGGCGCCAGCCGCGTGAGCGCGGTGGTGGCCGGCAGCAGCAGCAGATCGACGCTGCCTTCGTGGATGCGCCACAGCGTGGCCAGCCGCTCGCTGACGAGGTCCTGGTGCGGGCTGAAGTTGTCGTAGGGCAGCGTCTCCCAGTCAGGAAACTGCGCCACGCGCAGCGAGGTGTCGAAGAAAGGGATCTCGTCGGCCAGCCGCTGCGCATCGGCCGGCTCGGCCGTGAACACCGCCAGGCAGCGCCCCGCGCTGGCGTGGTCGCGCGCCAGGCGCGCCAGCAGCAGCGCATCGGCCGAGCCGATGGGGCGGGGCAGCGTAAAGCGCTTGGCCGGCGCGATGGAAGGCAGTTGCATGAGGCGTGCTGGAAATGGCTGCGCCCCGCGGAAGACCGAGGGGCGTGTGAGGGGCTGCGATTCTAGAATCGCAGCCATGACGGACATGTCTCGCTGCTTTGCGCTCGTGCCCTGCGCTGGCGTCGGAACGAGGGCAGGGCAGGCCGGGCCGAAGCAGTATGCGCCGCTGGCCGGACGCAGCGTCGTGGCTCACACGCTGGCCGCGCTGGCCGACTGTGCCGATCTGCAGGCCACGCTCGTGGTGCTGGCCCCCGACGACAACGAGTTCGAACACCACGCGCCGGGGTTCAGCGGCGAGCGCTCGTGGGTCGCACGCTGCGGGGGCGCCACCCGCGCGGCCAGCGTCGCCGCCGGACTGGAGGCCTTGCGCGCCAAGGGCGTGCGCGACGACGACTGGGTGCTGGTGCACGACGCCGCCCGCTGCCTGATCCGGCCCGCCTGGGTGACCCGTCTGGTGCAGGCCTGCCGCGACGATGCCGTCGGCGGCCTGCTGGCAATGCCGCTGGCCGACACGCTGAAGGCGGCCGATGCCGATGGCCGATCGGAGGCCACCCTGTCACGCGCCGCCAAGTGGCTGGCGCAGACGCCGCAGATGTTCCGCCTGGCTTTGCTGCAGCGCGCACTGGCCGAAGCCGGCGATACCGTCACCGATGAAGCGAGCGCAATCGAAGCCCTGGGCCTGAAACCGCGCCTGGTGAGCGGCGAACTCGAGAATCTCAAGCTCACCTGGCCGGGTGACTTTTCGCTGGCCGCCCGACTGCTGGAGACACGATGAACCCGTTCGACTTGCGCGTGGGCGAGGGCTGGGACACGCACCGCCTCGTCGAGGGCCGGCCGCTGGTGCTGGGCGGCATCACCATCCCCTTCGAGAAGGGCCTGCTCGGCCATTCCGATGCCGACGCGCTGCTGCATGCCATCACCGATGCGCTGCTGGGCGCAGCCGGTCTGGGCGACATCGGCCGCCACTTCCCCGATACCGACCCGGCCTTCCACGGTGCCGATTCCGGCGTGCTGCTGCAGGCGGCCGTGCAGCGGGTGCGCGCCGCGGGCTGGCAGGTGGTCAACGTCGACAGCACCATCGTTGCGCAGGCGCCCAAGATGGCGCCGCACATCGGTGTCATGCGCGAGCGCATCGCGGCACTGCTGGGCGTGCCGCCCCAGCGTGTGAACGTGAAAGCCAAGACGGCCGAGAAGATGGGCCCGGTGGGCGAGGGCCTGGCCATCGAGACCCGGGCCGTGTGCCTGCTGGCTGTGGCGGGCTGAAGAGCCGGCGCGCCTAGCGCGCGCCACGCTCAGAGGCGGGTCATGGTGGGCGCAAGCCCCTGTGGGGCGTGTGCGCCATAGCCCCGCCGTCATCGTGCGCGGCTTCGCCGCCGGCCGCAGGTGCATTCGGCGCCGGTGATGCGCCGGGGTCGTCGGCATGCGTCAGCCGGTTTCGCCCCGCGCGCTTGCTGGCGTAGAGCGCCTCGTCGGCACGACGCGTGGCGCCGTGCAGATCGCCAGCCAGAACCTCGGCGAGGCCGAAAGACAAAGTCACGCTCAAGGTGCGGCCGTCCACCTGCACCGTCGTGGAGGCCACGGCCTGGCGCACGCGCTCGGCCACGGCGCAGGCCTCGGCCCCCGGTGTGGCCGGCAGCAGCGCCATGAACTCTTCGCCTCCCCAACGCGCAAGCAGGTCGTGCTCCCGAAGCGTGCTCGCCATGCTTCGGGCCACGGCTGCCAGCACGAGGTCGCCGGCATCATGGCCGTGGGTGTCGTTGACGACCTTGAAGTGGTCGACGTCAGCCAGCATGACGGTAAGCGGTCGGCCCTCGCGGCGGGCGCGAGACAGTTCGGCAGCAGCCCGCTCCTGAAAGTGCGCTCGGTTGGAAAGGCCCGTCAGCGCATCGATGCGCGCCAGTCGCCGCGTGGCACTTTCGACCGCACGCACACGTCGCCTGTAGAACGCCGCGACGCCGTAGAACAGACCGAACACCAGAACGATGTTGAACCAGCGGGCGATCTCGAAGTGCATCGGCGGCAACGGGCTCAGCGGCGCCCAGGCGCGGCAGGCCACGTAGAGCCCGGCGTAAAACGCCAGCAGAACAGCCATCAGCGGAATCGCAAGACGGTGCGGCGCTCCGACCACGATGACGGGCACGATGAGCAGCAGGAAGTAGTGGAAGTCGGCGTCCCAGCCGAGCAGCAGCGAGCCCGCGGCCGCGTGCGCCAACACCTCGAACCACATCAACAACACGCCCAGGATGTTCTTGCGCAGGTGAAGCAGCCACCACGCGGCGACGTAGATGGTGATGCTGGCCAGGTTCAACAGCGCCAACGCCGTGGCGCCGAGCAGGCCGTAGAGCAGCAGAAAGGCCAGATCGATGGCCGCGGCTGCCAGTGCGATGCGTCGCACCATCACCCAGTACGCGGCACCTGTCGATTCAATGGGTGTGTATGCGGTGTCCCCAGGCATTCGGTCATCCTCGTCGGGGCTTAGCATGCCTTGAGTTGGCCGATGCTGCAAATGATGCGCCTGCACGGCGTGCGCGGTCAGATCGGCGCGCCGCTTGGGGTTTGTACGCCCAGCTCGGCGGGCGGGGCCGCTTTCGCGCGCTGCAGCCGCAGGTGAGCCACGAGCCCGCCCTCGGGCGCGTTGGCGAGCTCGAGCGTGCCCCCCATGCGTTGCATCGCCTTCTCGACGATGGCAAGGCCCAGGCCGGCGCCGGTGGCCGCGGTGCGCGCCGCATCGCCGCGGAAGAAGGGTGTCGTCAGTTGTGGCAGCTTTTCGGGCGCAACGCCCGGCCCTTGGTCGCGCACACTGACGATGACCCAGGGTCCGGCCCGCTGCGCGCTCACATGCACTTCGGCCACCCCGGTGTACGTGCCGCGGCCGTAGCGGCGCGAGTTCTCGAACAGGTTCAGGAACACCCGACCCAGCTCGGTCTCGTCAGCCAGCACGAAGATGTCGGGTGCCACGCGGCTGGTGATGCGGATCCGCGAGGTGTCACGGAAGCCGGCCGCTTCGCGAGCGAGCAGCGCCTCCACTTGCACCACGTGCAGCTCGGTCTCGCCGGGGCGGGCGTAGTCCATGAACTTGTCGATGATGGCGTCAAGCTGGTCGATGTCCAGCGCCATGTTGCGCCGTGCTTCTTCGTCGGCCACGCTCATTTCGGTTTCCAGCCGAAGCCGGGCCAGTGGCGTGCGCAGGTCGTGGCTGATGCCGGCCAGCATCACGGCACGGTCTTCTTCCACGCGTGCCAGTTCGCGCGCCATGCGGTTGAAGCCACGATTGACTTCGCGGATCTCGATGGTGGGCGTGTTCTCGTCGAGCCGCGAGTCCAGGTCGCCCTCGCGAACGCGGCTGGCCGCGAACGACAGCTGCTTCAGCGGCCGGTTGATCAGGCTGGCGATGCCGATCGAGCCCAGCAGCGTGGCCACGAGTGCGATGCCCATCCAGATGGCCCAGGTGCCGAACGCGAGCTGCGGTCCGCGGCCGGACTCGGCCTGCAGCCAGAAGCGGTCTTGGTCGATGACGAAACCCACCCAAAGCCCGGGCTGGCCATTGACGCTGCGAGCCACCACCGACTCTTCACCCAGAGCAGCGCGCAGTTCGGCACCGACGCGCCGCGAGAAGCGATCTTCCTCGTAGGGTTCGTAACTGTCGCCCGGCTCGCGCGGCAGCACCCGAATGGCCTGGTGCCCCAGCGTCTTGAGCATGTCAACCCGGTTGATGCCATCGCTGTGCGACAGCGCGGCCCGCGACAGGTTCACCAGCCCGGCGATCTGCTGCGCCGCCTGCACCGCGCGCGGCTCGAACTCGAGCGCGCGCAAGGTCTGCACCCAGGCGAACACCCCGCCCGCCAGCAGCAAGGCCAGCAGGATGAAGGTGCGCCAGAAGAGGCTGAAGCCGGGTGCGCCTGACACTCAGTCCCGTTCAGCGCGACCCGGTCCGGATCCGGGTCTCCCGGGCCGGACCGAGCCCCCTCGGGGGGTGGCGATGGCGCGCAGCGACAAGCCTGGGGGCCTCAATTGCTGCCATCGGGCACGAAGACGTAGCCCACGCCCCACACCGTCTGGATGTAGCGCGGCTGCGCCGGATCGGGCTCGAGCATCTTGCGCAGGCGGCTGATCTGCACATCGAGGCTGCGGTCGAAGGGCTCGAACTCGCGGCCGCGCGCCAGCTGCGCCAGCTTGTCGCGCGACAGCGGCTGCCGCGGATGGCGCACCAGGGCCTTGAGCATGCTGAACTCGCCCGTCGTCAGCGCGATCTGCTCGCCGTTCTTGCTGAGCTTGCGCAGCGAGAGGTCGAACTCGAAGGGCCCGAAGCTGACGATCTGCTGCTCCTTGCTCGGCGCACCGGGCGCCTCATGCGCCGGGCGGCGGCGCAGCACGGCGTGGATGCGCGCGAGCAGCTCACGCGGATTGAAGGGCTTGGGCAGGTAGTCGTCGGCGCCGACCTCCAGGCCGACGATGCGGTCGACGTCCTCGACCTTGGCCGTGAGCATGATGATCGGCGTCACGTCATTGGCCGCGCGCAGGCGGCGGCAGATCGACAGGCCGTCCTCGCCGGGCAGCATCAGGTCGAGCACGATCAGGTCGACGGTCTCGCGCGTCAGCATGCGGTTCAGCGCCTTGCTGTCTTCGGCCAGGAGAACGTCAAAACCCTCCTGGCTGAGGTAGCGGCGCAGCAGATCGCGAATACGGGCGTCGTCGTCGACGACGACGATCCGGTCCGGGCGGGTGTTGGCCGTGGCGCTCATGGGATGCTCCCGATTTGTAACAGCGGCATTGTTACAGGTGGGTTTGCTGCCGATCCGGGCCGGTTACCGGGTTCTGACCCGCTGTTACAAGTCTTGCAGCGCCTCGCGCACACTGCGCGCCTGTCCTTGTTGCTGGAGTGTTCCCGATGTCGTCTACCCGCAGTGTCTCTCTCGGGCTGGCCCTGGCCGCTCTGGCCGCGGTCTCGTCGGCCCAGACCGTGCCTGAGCCGAAGAACGTGGTGTCGCTGGCCGCCGCCGCCAGCCTGCAAGTGCCTCAGGACTGGCTCACGGTGGTGCTGGCCACCACGCGCGAAGGCAACGATGCCGTTGCGCTGCAGGCGCAGCTGAAGCTGGCGCTCGACACCGCGCTGGCCGAGGCCCGGCGCGCCGCCCGCGGAACGGCGCCGCAGGAGCTGGAGGTGCAGACCGGCAGCTTTTCGCTGAATCCGCGCTACGGGCGTGACGGCCGCATGAGCGGCTGGTCGGGCCGCGCCGAGCTGCAGCTGCAGGGCCGCGACACGGCGGCCATCGCCCAGCTGGCCGGGCGCATCCAAACCCTGACGGTGGCGAGCACCGGCTTTTCGCTGTCGCGCGAGGCGCGCGAGAAGATCGAGTCGCAGGTCGTGGCCGAGGCGATTGGCCGCTTCCGGGCGCGCGCCGACGAGGTCAGCCGCCAGTTCGGCTTTGCCGGCTGGACCCTGCGCGAGGTGAACGTGCAGACCGAGCTGCCGCTGGGCCAGCCGCAGCCGCGCATGCGGGTGGCCTCGGCGATGGCAGTGTCGGCCGACGAGGCGCTGCCGGTCGAGGCCGGCAAGGCCACGGTGTCGGTCACGGTGGCCGGCAGCGTGGCCCTGTCTCGCTAGCATCGGCGTATGAACACACCTGAACCCCGGCTCCACCACGTCACCTGCGCCAGCCCGGTCGGCCTGCACCGCATGGGCTACTGGGAATGGGGCGATGCCGCCAACCCGCGTGTCGTGGTCTGCGTGCACGGCCTGTCGCGCCAGGGCCGCGACTTCGACACGCTGGCTCGCGACCTGTCGTCCGACTACCGGGTGATCTGCCCCGATGTCGTGGGCCGCGGCCGCTCGGGCTGGCTGGCGGATCCGCGGCTGTACGCCGTGCCCACCTACGTGGCCGACATGGTCACGCTGGTGGCGCGCCTGAACGTGCCCGAGGTGCACTGGGTCGGCACCTCGATGGGCGGCCTCATCGGCATCGCGCTCGCGGCGCAGCAGGGCACGCCGATCACGCGGCTGGTGCTCAACGATGTCGGGCCCGTCATCGAGCCGGGCTTCATCCCGCGCGTGCTCGGCTACCTCGGCGTGCCCGCCTTCTGGCGCACGCTGGAGGAGGCGGCCGACGCCACCTGGGCCATCTCGCGTGGCTTCGGCCCGCACACGCGCGAGCAGTGGCAGGCACTGACGCGCCACCAGCTCGTGCCGGCCGAGCAGGACGGCCCCGCCGGCAAGCTCAGCGGCTTCAAGCCGCACTACGACCCGGCCATCGCCGTGCCCGTGCGCGCCGCCACGCCCGAAACAGCCGCGGCCGGCGAGGCGATGCTGTGGCACCTCTACGACCGCATCGCCTGCCCGACGCTGCTGCTGCGCGGCGCCGAGAGCGACCTGCTCAGCCCCGCCACCGCGGCCGCCATGGCCGCCCGCGGCCCGCGCTGCACCGTGCACGAACTGCCGGGTGTCGGCCACGCGCCCACGCTGGTGGCCGAAGACCAGCGCGCCGTCGTGCGCCGCTTCCTGCTGGCGCCGTGAAGACCGCTGCCGGCGGCGTGCCGGCGCTGGACGCCGGCGCCGCAGCCATCGTCCACCTGGCCAGCGCCGAGTCGGCCGGCGCCGTGGCCGCCGATGCGCCGCTGGCGGCCGATCCGGTGCAGCGCGCACGTGCCTTCGCCGAGCCGCTGCTGGCCGGCCAACTGCTCGACACTGGCGAAGACGCGCTCGCCCACGCCGACGGCGTGGCTGCGGTGCTGCGCGACATCGGCGCCGCGCCCGCGCTCGAAGCGGCGGCCTATCTCGTCTACGCAGGCGACTACCTGCAGCGCCCCGAGGAAGTGGTGCGCAAGGCCTTCGGGCCTTCGTACGCTAGCCTGGTGACGCTGACGCGGCAACTGGTGCAGGTGCAGCGCGCGGCCCGCGCCGCACACTCGGCGCTGGATGCCAGCACCCGCGCCGAGCAGACCGAGCGCGTGCGCAAGATGCTGCTGGCGTTTTCGCGCGATCTGCGCGTGGTGCTGCTGCGCCTGGCCTCGCGCCTGCAGACGATGCGCTGGTTCGCCAGCACACGCACGCCTTGCCCGCCGATGCTGGCCACCGAGACGCAGCAGGTGTTCGCGCCGCTGGCCAACCGGCTGGGCATCTGGCAGGTGAAGTGGGAGCTGGAGGACCTGGCGTTTCGCATGCTGCAGCCCGAGCAGTACCAGCAGATCGCCCGTCTGGTGGACCAGAAGCGCAGTGAGCGCGAGGGCAGCGTGCGCGCCGCGCGCGAACGGCTGCAGGCGCTGCTGGCACGCCACGGCATCACCGCCGATGTGCAGGGCCGCCCCAAGCACCTGTGGAGCATCTGGAAGAAGATGCAGGGCAAGGGCCTGGCCTTCGAGCGCGTGTTCGACGCGCGGGCGCTGCGGGTCATCGTGGCCGATGTCGCCGCCTGCTACGCGGCGCTGGCCCGCGTGCACGAAGCGCTGCCGCTGGTGGACGGCGAGTTCGACGACTACATCGCCCGCCCCAAGCCCAACGGCTACCAGAGCCTGCACACCGTGGTGCGCGACGAGGACGGCCGGCCGCTCGAGGTGCAGATCCGCACCCGCGCCATGCACGAGCACGCCGAGCACGGCGTGGCGGCGCACTGGATGTACAAGGAAGCGGGTGTGAAGGGCTACGCCGGCGTGGTGGCCAGCGGCGAGTTCGAGGAGAAAGTGGCTGAGGCGCGCAAGGCCGTGCTGCGCGAGCTGCTGGCCTGGGAACGCGACTTCGCCGGCCAGGGTGGCGCAGCCGATGGCGGCGCGGCCGGTGGCAGCGGCGGGGGCGAGGCCTTCGCTGACCGCATCTACGTCTTCACGCCGCAGGCCACCATCATCGATCTGCCTGCAGGCGGCACGCCGGTGGACTTTGCCTACGCGCTGCACACCGAGCTCGGCCACCGCTGCCGGGGTGCGCGGGTGGATGGCGCGCTGGTGCCGCTGAACACGCCGCTGCGCTCGGGGCAGACGGTCGACGTCGTCACGGTCAAGGAGGGCGGCCCGTCGCTCGACTGGATCAATCCCGAGCTCGGCTACCTGGCCAGCCCGCGGGCGCGCGCCAAGGTGCGGGCCTGGTTCAACGCACAGGCGCAGGCGCAGACCGTGGCGCGCGGCCGCGAGGCGGTGGAAAAGCTGCTGCAGCGCGAAGGCCGCACGGCCCTCGAACGCGACCGCCTGGCTGAGCAGCTGGGCTTCAAGAACGCCGAGGCGCTGTTCGAGGTGGTGGGCAAGGATGAGTTCTCGCTGCGCACGATCGAGAACCTGCTGCGCCCGCCCGAGCCGGTGGCGCAAGACGAAACCATCGCGCTGAGGCCCTCGCGCAGCACCGCCAGCGGCGCGCGGGGCGGGGTGCTGGTGGTGGGCATGGACTCGCTGCTTACCTCGCTGGCGCGCTGCTGCCGGCCGGCGCCACCCGATGCCATCGCCGGGTTCGTGACGCGCGGCAAGGGCGTGGCCGTGCACCGGCGTGACTGCAGCAACCTGCGCCAGATGGCGGCCACCTCGCCCGAGCGCGTGATCGAGGTCGATTGGGGCAGGGCCGCGAACGACAAGCCGGCGCTCTACCCGCTCGACGTGGTGGTGGAGGCCGCCGACCGGCCAGGCCTGCTGCGCGACATCAGCGAAGTCTTCGTCAAGGACAAGGTCAACGTCACCCACGTCAACACGCAGAGCACCCGCGACCGCAGCAGCGCGCACATGACCTTCACGGTGGAGGCGCCCGACACCGCCCGCCTGGCCAGCGTGCTGGCCCAAGTGCGGCAGGTGGCGGGCGTACGTCACGCCCGGCGCAAGTGAGGCTTTCCGCGGCCGACGTGTGCCCCAAGAGGCCGGTGTATACTGTGAGGCTACTCCAGGCGCTTAGCTCAGCTGGTTAGAGCACCACCTTGACATGGTGGGGGTCGGTGGTTCGAGTCCACTAGCGCCTACCAAAACAAATGATCGGGTGCTGTCGCAAGACAGCACCCGATTTTCTTTTGTGCGCGCGCGAAGGCGCATTGATGCACGTTGGCACGCTCAAGCCGCGGCCATGAGTGACCGACAAGACAGCCGCACCTGTCAACTCGATCGGACCTTGCCCATGTCTGCAACCAGCACCCCCCAAGGCCTGAACCCGCGCGACCGAATCGTCCTGGCCGCGATCGTGGCCGTGTTCGGCGGTGCACTGGCCTACGGTTTCGTGTACGACGCTGTTGGTCTGGCCCTGTCCGTTGGCCTGGTGTTGCTGGCACTCAGCGTGGGCGCGGCTTTCGCTGGGCGGGGTGGCGCCATCAGTCAGGTCGGACTGCCCTTCCTGGGCATGGCCATGGTCGGCCTGGTCATCCATGTGGCGCGGGGCCACGCCGAGGCGCACTTCGCGGTATTCGCCTTCCTGGCCGTCACGGCGGTGTACCGGGCGGTGCTGCCGGTGATCGCAGGCGCGGCGACGATCGCCGTGCACCACCTCAGCTTCAACTACTTCCAGACCTGGGGCTGGGGCCCCATTTGCTTTACCGAGCCGGGCCTGATGGTCGTCATCGAGCACGCCTTGTACGTCGTCGCCCAGGCGGTGGTGTTGATCCTGTTTGCCCGCCTGGCCGCGGCTGACGCCAAGGTCGGCGTCCAACTGGGCCAGATCGCCCGCGGCCTGGTGGCCGAGGACGGCAGCATCGACTTCAGCCGCCTCAACGTCGAGCGGCCGGAACCCGTGACCCGCCAGCTGATCGAGGCCCTGAGCAAGGTGGCCCAGACCGTGGCCACCGTGCGCCAAGGTGCGCTGGAAATCAACACCGCCGCGGTCGAGATCGCCAACGGCAGCCTCGATCTCTCGGCCCGCACCGAAACCACCGCGGGCCAATTGCAGCAGACGGCCAGCTCGGTGGAGCAACTCTCGGGCACGGTGGCCCAGACGGCGGCGTCAGCCGAGACGGCCAGCCGCCTGGTGGGCGATGCCACAACACGGGCCGAACGCGGCGGCAGCGTCGTGCAGAGCGTGGTGCAGACAATGAACGGCATCCACGGCAGCTCCAAGCGCATCGCCGACATCATCGGCACCATCGATGGGATTGCCTTTCAGACCAACATCCTGGCGCTGAACGCCGCCGTCGAGGCTGCGCGCGCCGGCGAGCAGGGCCGCGGCTTTGCGGTGGTTGCGGCCGAGGTGCGCAACCTCGCCCAGCGCTCCAGCGAGGCCGCACGCGAAATCAAGACGTTGATCCAGGCCAGCGTCGAACAGGTCGAGGCCGGCAGCCAGCGCGTTGGCGAGGCCGGCTCGGCGATGCAGGAGATCGTCAAGGCCGTGCACGACGTGCGCGCCGTGATCGACGAGATCGCCACCGCGGCCGCCGAGCAGAGCCAGGGCCTGCGCACGGTGAACGGCGCCGTGGCCGAGATCGACGGCGTGACGCAGCAGAACGCGGCGCTCGTGGAGGAGTCGGCCGCCGCCGCGGCTAGCATGCGCGAGCAGGCGATGCGGCTGACCGAAGCTGTCAGCGGCTTCAGGCTGGCCGGGGCCCGCTGAGGCGCTCTGACGCGCGCCTGTGTGTGCGGCAGGCGGCGTCGGCGTCAGCCCGGCGCAGCCGCCTTCTGCACCGCCGCCACGATGTTGACGTAGCCGGTGCAGCGGCACAGGTTGCCTTCCAGCGCGTGCACGATCTGCGCCTCGGTGGGCGTGGGGTGTTCGGCCAGCAGCGCGGTGGCGCTCATCAGCATGCCGGGCGTGCAGTAGCCGCACTGCAGGCCGTGGCAGTGGCTGAAGGCCTGCTGCAACGGATTCAGCGTGCCGTCGGGCGCGGCCAGGCCTTCGACAGTGGCTATGCAGGCGCCGTCGGCCTGCACGGCAAGCACGTTGCAGCTCTTCACGGCCTGGCCGTCGAGCAGCACCGTGCAGGCGCCGCACTGCGCGGTGTCGCAGCCCACGTGCGTGCCGGTGAGGCCGAAGTCCTGGCGCAGCAGTTGCACGAGCAGCCGTTCGGGGTCGACCTCGACCGTGCGGGCCTGCCCGTTCACTTGCATGTGGATCGTCGTCATGCGGTGATTCTGCCGTGGCTGGCGCGGCCAGGGTCGGGTCGTTCACCGGGCAGGCCTGCTCTTCGCGACGCAAAGGCTCGGTTTCGTCGCAGCGGCCGGTCTCGGGCGGGTGGCGGGCGGTTAGGCTTGCGGCTTCGCCAAGACTCATTGTCTGGCGTGCCGCTGTGTGGCCCGCCGACGCTCCGACCATGCCCCGTTCGACGACCTCCTCTTCGACGCCCTCCCGTTCGGCCGCCCTGGCCCCCACGCGGGCCCTCAAGGCCGCCGTCTGCCTGCCCCTGCTGCTGTCGCTGCTGGCTTGTGGCAAGCCCGATGCTCCTGCCGCCGACGCTGCAAAGGCCGCCTCGGCCGCCGCAGGCCCCACGGCCGGAAAGAGCGGCAAGTCCGACAAGTCCGCGGCCAAGCCGCCGCCGGTGCTGCTGCTGGCACCCGAAGACATCCGCCTTGTCGACACGTCGCTGCGCGCCACGGGTCCTGTGATCAGCGGCTCGCTGCAGCCCGAGCGCCGCGCCGACTTGCGCGCAGAGGTCGCGGCCACTGTGCAGCAGGTGCTCAAGGACAACGGCGAGACGGTGCGCGCCGACGACCTGATCGTGCGCCTGGACGACACCTCCATCCGCGAGAGCCTGTTGTCGGCCGAAGAAAGCGTACGCGCCACCACCCAGGCCTTCGAGCAGGCCGAGCGCCAGGTGGCGCGCCTGCGCACGCTGCAGGGTCAGGGCATGACCTCGATGCAGGCCCTGGAAGACGCCGAGGTGCGCCGCAACAACGTCAACAGCGACCTGGTCGCGGCACGCGCCCGCGTGGCCACGGCGCGCCAGCAGTTGAGGCGCACGGAGGTGCGGGCGCCGTTTGCGGGCGTGGTGAGCGCGCGCCAGGTGTCGGCCGGCGACACCACACAGGTTGGCCGCGAGCTGGTGAAGGTCATCGATCCGGGCAGCCTGCGCTTCGAGGGCCTGGTGTCGGCCGATCGGCTGCAGGAGCTGAAGGTGGGCCAACGGGTGAGCTTCCGGGTGAACGGGTTCTCGGATGCGTTTTTCGCCGGCAAGGTGCGCCGCATCGACAGCGCCGCCAATGCCACCACGCGCCAGGTGCCCGTGCTGGTGTCGTTCGACGACGCCAAGGCCGCGCCGCGCGTGGCCGGGCTCTTTGCCGAGGGTCGCATCGAAACCGGCGGCGCCCAGCAGATCATGCTGCCCGAGGGCACCGTGCTGCGCACCGGCGACACCGCGCATGTCTGGAAGGTGGGCGACGGCCAGATCCAGAAGGCCGCTGTGAAGCTGGGCGAGCGCGATGCGCGCAGCGGCGAGTTTCCGGTGATCTCGGGCCTCGCCGCCGGCGACCGCGTGCTGCGCAGCCCGGCCAGCCAGCTGGTCGACGGCCAGAAGTTCGAGCTTGCCAAGCCGGCGGCCGCCGCGGCCGCGGGCTCCGCGCCCAACTGATCACGCCGCCCAGCGCCTCCGAAAGAACGCCATGTTCCTGTCCGACTTCAGCGTCAAGCGCCCCACGGCGATGGTGGTGCTCATCATCGCGCTCATGGGGCTGGGTCTGCTGGCCCTGTCGAAGCTGCGCGTCAACAACCTTCCCGACGTCGAGCCGCCGGTGCTGGTGGTCAACGTCGCCTACCCGGGCGCCAGCCCCGAGACGGTGGAGCGCGAGATCGTCAACCGCATCGAGAAGTCGATGCAGAGCATCTCCGGCGTCGACCGGCTGTCGAGCACGGCTCGCGAAGGCAGCGCGCAGTTCGTGCTGATCTTCGACTTCGAGAAGAACCTGATCGAGGCCGCCGACGAGGTGCGCAACGCCATCGCCGCCGTGCGCTACAAGCTGCCGACCGAGATGCGCGAGCCCATCCTGCAGCGCGTGGATCCCACGGCGCAGCCGGTGATGCAGCTGGCGCTGTCGTCGAGCGTGCTTGACCACGCCGAGATCTCGCGCATGGCCGAAGACCAGCTGGCCGACCGCTTCCGCGCGCTGCCCGGCGTGGCCGTGGTCAACGTCAACGGCGCGCTGCGCCGCGAGCTCAGCGTGCTGCTGCATGCCGAGAAGTTGCGCCAGTATTCGGTGTCGGTCACCGAGGTCGTGACCGCGCTGCGCGTGCAGAACGCCACCGCGCCGGTGGGCAAGGTGCGCGGCACGCTCGAAGACCAGAGCATCCGCCTCGTCGGCCGCATCGAAAGCCCGGCTGAGTTTGGCCGCATCGTCATCAAGCGCCGCGGTGACGAACTCGTGCGCCTGGCCGATGTGGCCACGGTGCAGGACGGCTACGCCGAGATCACCACGCGCTCGCTGCGCAACGGCAACCCCAACGTGGGCTTGTCGGTGTCACGCACGCGCGAGGCCAGCACCGTGGCGATGGCCAACGCCGTGCGCGCCGAGGTCGAGAAGATCGCCAAGGAGCTGCCCCAGGGCACCGCGCTCGAAGTGGTGCAGGACGCTGGCAAAAACGCCGAGAACAGCCTCTACAACGTGATCCACGCGCTGGTGTTCGGCGCCGGCCTGACGATCTTCGTCGTCTACGTGTTCCTGAACTCCTGGCGCAGCACGCTGATCACGGCACTGAGCCTGCCCACCAGCGTGCTGGCCTCGTTCATTGCGGTGTGGTTGTGCGGCTTCTCGCTCAACTTCATGAGCCTGCTCGGCCTGAGCCTGGCCATCGGCGTGCTGATCGATGACGCCATCGTGGTGCGCGAGAACATCGTGCGCCACATGGAGATGGGCGCTGACCGCATCACGGCTGCGCTGGTGGGCACCAAGGAGATCGGGCTTGCGGTGGCCGCCACCACCTTCTCGATCGTGGCGGTGTTCATTCCGGTGGCCTTCATGCCGGGGGTTTCAGGCCAGTGGTTCGCGCCGTTTGCGCTCACGGTGGTGGCCTCGGTGATGGTGAGCCTGTTCATCAGCTTCACGCTCGACCCGATGCTGTCTGCCTACTGGGGGGACCCGCCGGGCCACCATCACGCGCCCAAGAAGGGCATCAGCCTGTGGCTGAAGCACTTCAATGAGTGGTTCGACCACCAGTCCGACCGCTACGGCCACGTCATCGCCTGGGCGCTGCACCACCGCCGCTGGATGGCCGCGTTTGCGGTGGCCAGCATGCTGGCCGCCATTGGCCTGCAGGTGAAGTACGGCGGCAGCAGCTTCCTGCCCAGTTCAGACGCCGGCACGCTGGCCATCGACGTCCGCACGCCCTCGAGCACCAGCCTCGAGTACGCGCGGCTCAAGGTCGAGGCGGCCGCCACGCTCGCGCGCACCATCTACGAGACCGAGGCCACGAACAGCTCGGTGCGCGTGGGCGGTGGCCGCATCTACGTCGACATCGGCAAGAGCACCGAGCGCAAGCGCGGCGCACCCGAGATCGCGCAGGAACTGCGCGAGAAGATGACCCGCCTGGTGGGCGCCGAGTACGTGGTGCTCGACGACCTGAACCTGGGCGCGCAGAAGCCGGTGCAGATCCGCTTCACGGGCGAAGACTCGCGCAAGCTGCTTGAGCTGACGAACGAGTTCATGGCCAAGCTGCGCCAGGTGCCCGGCGCGGTGGACGTGGGCCTGTCGGAGCAGGACCCGCAAAACGAGCTGCAGATCGAGCTCGACCGGGCCCTGGCCAACAACCTGGGCATCAGCGTCAACGACGCGGCGCAGGCGCTGCGCGTGGCCTTTGCGGGCGTGGAGGTCGGCGACTGGGTCGATCCCACCGGCGAGGCGCGCGATGTCTCGGTGCGCCTGGCACCCGAAGACCGGGTCGACGCCGCCAACATCGAGCGCCTGCCCATCACCGTGAGCGGCAGCAACATGATGGTGCCGCTGGAGCAGATCGCCACCGTCACCATGGGCAAGGCGCCGAGCCAGATCCAACACGAGGACACCCAGCGCACCATCACCGTGGCCGCCAACGCCCAGGGCCGCAGCCCGGGCGAGGTGACGGCCGACGCGCGCCGCATCGCCAGCGAGATGCAGTTCCCGCCCGGCTACGGCCTGCAGCTGGCCGGCGCCTCGCGCGACCAGCAGGAGGTGTTCACCGCCATGGGCACGGCGCTGATCATGGGCGTGGCGCTGATGTACCTCATCCTGGTGGTGCAGTTCGGCAGCTTCACGGCGCCGCTGGCGGTGATGCTGTCGCTGCCCTTGTCGCTGATCGGCGTGGTGGTGGCGCTGCTGATGGTGAACAGCGGCCTCAACCTGATGAGCTTCATCGGCGTGATCATGCTGATGGGCCTGGTGGCCAAGAACGCCATCTTGCTGCTCGACGCCGCCCGTGTGCTCGAGGCCGAGGGCATGCCGCGCGAAGACGCGCTGATGGCCGCCGGCCGCAAGCGGCTGCGGCCCATCCTGATGACCACCTTCGCGCTCGTGGCCGGCATGGTGCCGGTGGCCGTGGGCATTGGCGAGGGCGGCGAGTTCTACCGGCCCATGGCGGTGGCCATCATCGGTGGCGTCATCACCAGCACCTTCCTGACGCTGCTGGTGATCCCGAGCTTCTACGACTCCATCGAGATCTCGCGCGACCGCATGATCGCCAAGTTCAAGCGCCGTGCGGAGCGATACCACGCCTCACTGGCCTTCGTGCAGACCTTCGTCGAGGCGCTGCTGACGCTGGTGTTCGTGCGCTTCGTCTGGCGCACGCTGGCCTGGGTGGTGCGCAAGCTGCTGGGTCGCGGCAAGCCGCCGGTGGCGCCGGGCTACACCGGTACCGCGGATTGATCGCCACGCCCGCGCTGCTGGCGGCGGTGGAGGCCGTGGCCGAGCAGGCCGCGGCGCTGGTGCTGGAGGTATACGCCACCAACTTTGCGGTTCAGGGCAAGGCAGACGCCTCGCCCGTGACGCTGGCCGACGAGCGGGCCGAGGCCTGCATCGTGGCTGCGCTGAAGCGGCTCACGCCCGGGGTGCCGGTGGTGGCCGAAGAGGCGGTGTCGAGAGGCGAGGTTCCCGACGCCGGCCGCTGCTTCTGGCTCGTCGACCCGCTGGACGGCACGCGCGAGTTCGTCTCGCGCAACGGCGAGTTCACCGTCAACATCGCGCTCATCGAAGACGGCCGCCCGGTGCTGGGTGTCGTGCAGGTGCCGGTACAGGGTCGGCGCTATGCCGGCCTGGTGGGGCAGGGCGCCTGGCTGGCCGATGCGGCCGGCCGGCGGGCCATCCGCAGCCGGGCCTGGCCGCCGCAGGGCGAGCTGGTGGTGGCCAGTAGCCGCTCCCATGGAGACGCTGCCGCGATGGCCGCCTGGCTGGCCGCTGCAGGCCTGGACGGGCGGCCATTGCGGCACATGGCGACGGGCTCGTCGCTGAAGTTCGGCCTCGTGGCCAGCGGCGACGCCGATCTCTACCCGCGCCTGGGACGCACGATGGAATGGGACACCGCCGCCGGCCACGCCGTGCTGCGGGCCGCCGGCGGCGAGGTGTTCACGCTGGCCGGCGCGCCGCTGGGCTACGGCAAGCCGGGCTTCGAGAACCCGCACTTCGTGGCCCGGGGTGCGGCGGCCTAGCCCGGGGTAAGCCCGGCGAATCGGGCTTCGGGCCGGCTGCTACGATGCCCCGCATGCCCACCGACCGCGCACCGCCGTCCCCCGACCCTGACGGTGCCAGCCCTGCGGGCGATGCCGTTCGGGTGCTCAAGAAGTACCCGAACCGCCGCCTCTACGACACGCGCACCAGCAGCTACATCACGCTGGCCGACGTGAAGAAGATGGTGCTCGGCCACGAGGCCTTCGAGGTGCGCGACGCCAAGACCGGCGAAGACCTCACGCGCAGCATCCTGCTGCAGATCATTCTCGAAGAAGAAAGCGGCGGCGTGCCGATGTTCAGCGCCGCCACGCTCGAGCAGATCATCCGCTTCTACGGCCATGCCATGCAGGGCGTGATGGGGCAGATGCTCGAGCAGAACATGACCAGCTTTGCCGAGCTGCAGAAGCAGTTCCTCGCGCAGGCGCCCGGCCTCGGCAAGGGCTTCGCCGACCCGAAGTCGTTCACCCCGGAGCTGTGGACGCAGTGGCTCTCGGGCCAGCCCGGCGTGATGCAGTCGATGATGGACAGCTACGCCGAGCAGGGCCGGCAGATGTTCGAGCAACTGCAGCGCTCCGGCGCCATGTTCCCGGGCATGAGCGGCTTCCCGCCGGGCCGCAAGAAGTAGCGCGCAGCGGCAAGCCGCCACCGCAGCCGTCACCACCACTGCGGGCGATGAATCAAAATCGCCCGATGACCGACACCGTTCACGCCACCGCCAAGCCC
Organism: Rubrivivax sp.; assembly: GCA_027487585.1. Classification (GTDB taxonomy): domain Bacteria; phylum Pseudomonadota; class Gammaproteobacteria; order Burkholderiales; family Burkholderiaceae_C; genus Rubrivivax. The sequence continues at coordinate 542 of JAIYDH010000258.1, read as the reverse complement.
ACCCCCGGGCGCACGCCCACCGTGGGCTTCGTTTCGCTGGGCTGCCCGAAAGCGCTCACCGACTCCGAGCTCATCCTCACGCAGCTCAGCGCCGAGGGCTACGCCACCAGCAAGCAGTACGAGGGCGCCGACCTGGTGATCGTCAACACCTGCGGCTTCATCGACGCCGCGGTGAAGGAGAGCCTCGACACCATCGGCGAGGCCCTGGCCGCCAACGGCCGCGTCATCGTGACCGGCTGCCTGGGTGCCCGCGAGGCCGAAGGCGGTGGCAACCTAGTGCGGCAGATGCACCCCAAGGTGCTGGCCGTGACGGGGCCGCACGCCACGCAGGAGGTGATGGACGCGGTGCACCGCGCGGTGCCCAAGCCGCACGATCCGTTCGTCGACCTCGTGCCTGAGGTGCGGGCGCAGTTCCGCGGGGACCCGGCCACAGGCGCCGGCATCAAGCTCACGCCGCGCCACTACGCCTATCTCAAGATCAGCGAGGGCTGCAACCACCGCTGCACCTTCTGCATCATCCCCAGCATGCGCGGCGATCTGGT
>JAIYDH010000068.1 GCA_027487585.1 Rubrivivax sp. | reverse complement strand
CTGAAGGGCGGCTATGGCTGGATCTTCCCGGCGCCGGGCGGCCAGTTCAACATCGGCACCGGCGTAGTCGGCAGCCATGAGGTGGGCGACGACGGCCGCGGCCACAAGCGCAGCGGCGGCCCGAATCTGCGGCGCATGTTCGACGCCTTCTGCGAGGTGCACGAACCGGCGCAGCGGCTGGTGCGCGAGGGCCGCTGGACCGGCGAGCTCAAGGGCGCGCCGCTGCGCTGCTCGCTCACCGGCGCGCGCTTCGGCCGCCCGGGCCTGCTGGGCACCGGTGAGGCCATCGGCAGCACCTACGCCTTCTCCGGCGAGGGCATCGGCAAGGCGCTCGAAACCGGCCTGGCCGCGGCCGAGGCGCTGCTGCATGCACGCGCCGACGACACGGCCGTGCTGGCCCACTACAGCGGCGCACTGGCGGCGCTGAAGCCCCGTTTCGACACCTACGAGGCGGCGAGCTACGTGAACCGCTGGCCCTGGATCGCCAACATCGTGGTCAGCCGTGCGCGCCGCAGCCCCGCCATCCTGCGCCGGCTGCAGGGCCTGCTCGAAGAGACGCAGAACCCGGGCAACCTGTTCAGCTGGCGGGGCGTGAAGCATCTTATGTTTGAATGACCATCAGCCGATCGACCCCAGGCTCCTCCATGAGACCCCGAAGATGAAGACCAACCCGATACCGACCCACGCCATCGTGACGCAACCCAGATGGTGGGTCGGCGCGCTTGGCAGCCTGCTGCTGGCCGCCTGCGGCGGCGGGGGCGGCAGTGACGACGACGGCAGCAGTTTCAGCAACGCCCGCGTCACCACAGCCAGTGCCACGCCCGTGCGTTACGGCGAGACGATGACCATCACGTTGGTCGGCACGGGCCTGGATGCCGCGCTGACGCTGAGCTCACCGGGTTGCCGCAATTTCGCGCGCAGCACCACGGCGCCCCTGGTGAGCTCGGCTACCACGGCCTACTACACCTGCACCGTGTCGGGCGCCACGGGCGACCAACAAGTCACCGTGACGGGCGGCAGCGCGGTGCTGACGCGTGTTTCGTTCAGCACGCCGGTGCCGCAGGTGACGATGCTGCTCAGCAACGGCGCCGGTGTCGGCGGCTCGGTCGTGATCACGCTCAACCCGACAGCGGCGCCGATCACGGTGGACAACTTCCTGGCCTACGTGCGCAGCGGCTTCTACAACGGCACGGTGTTCCACCGCTACTTCCCCGGGTTCGTGATGCAGGGCGGTGGCTATGCCGGGCCCATGACGGTGGCGGGTGGGCTGGGCACGGCCAAGCCCACGAACGCGCCCATCGTGCTGGAAGACAACGCCGGCTTGTCGAACCTGCGGCTGACGGTGTCGATGGCGCGCCTGAACACCGCCGACTCGGCAACCTCGCAGTTCTTCATCAATCTGGCGAACAACACGAACCTGGACCGCTCGGCCGGGGCCCGAGGCTATGCGGTGTTCGGCACCGTCACCGCCGGCGAAGACGTCATCACCGCCGCTGGATCGGCGCCGTGCGTGAGCTGGGCGGGCCTCTTTGGCCCGGGCGATCTCAGCTGCCTGCATACGCCCAACATCGCCATCGCCAACGCCACCCAGACGCGCTGATCCACCGGTCAAGCGGCCCTGCCCGCCGCCCGCCGCATTGGCGGCCCGCAGCGCGACGCCCGCTCCTACACTGGCCCGATGAGTTCCAAGCCCATCGACTGGAGCCAGCTCTGGTACCCGGGGCGCCGCCAGCCCTTCACGCCCGACGAGATGGCGCGCGCCGGCGCCGACGGGCCCAGCCGCACGCTGCAGATGCTGCTGGTGTGCAACGTGCTGATGGTGGTGGCCGCGGTGTCGCTGATGGCGCCGCGCGGGCAGGGCACCGCGATGGCCTTGTCGGCACTGCTGTTGGCGCTGGCAGGCGCGGGCCTGGGAAGGTGGCTGTGGTGGCGGCCGTGGCGGCAGCCGCTGCTGCTGGCCTCGCTGGCCATGGCCGCAGGCATGATCCTGTCGGCGCTGGTGGTGCGCGCGCTGATTCCTGAGCGCGAGAACCGTCAGGGCCTGGTTCTCGTCTTTGGCACCGGTGGCGGCGTGGCGGTGCTGCTGCTGTGGTTCCTGGTGGTCTGGCGTGCCCAGCAGATCGAAGCCCGCCTGGCCGAGCAGGCCGAGCGCGAGCAGGCCATCGAGATGGCGCGCCGCCTGGCCGCGGCGCAGCTGGAGCCGCATTTTCTGTTCAACACGCTGGCCTCGCTGCAGCACTGGGTGGACACGCGCGACGAGCGCGCCAGCCCGCTGCTGGCCGCACTCACCGGCTACCTGCGCGCGACGCTGCCGATGTTCAAGCGGCCCACGCAGCCGCTGGGCGACGAGTTGCTGGCCGTGGAGCGCTACCTGCAGGTGATGCAGGCGCGGCTGGGTGCGCGGCTGGCGTGGCAGATCGACGTCGAACCCGGGTTGCGCGCGCTGCCGCTGCCCTCGGGTGTGCTGCTGACGCTGGTGGAGAACGCCGTGCAGCACGGCATCGAACCCGCCATGGCTGGCGGCACGGTGTGCGTGCATGCGCAGCGGCGCAGCGGCGGCGCCGAGATCGAGGTTGTCGACGACGGCCCCGGCCTGCCACCCCAAGTGGCCGAGGGCGTGGGCCTGACCAACGTGCGGCAGCGCCTGGCCCTGGCGGCCGGCCCGGCTGCCGGGCTGACGCTGACGGGCGGCCCCACCGGCGGCTGCGTGGCCCGCCTGACCTTGCCGGGAGGCACGACATGAACCTGGGCACCAAGCCCGTTACCGCCCTGATTGCCGACGACGAGGAGGCCCCGCGCGAGCAGCTGCTCGCTGCGCTGCAGCGAGCCTGGCCGGCGCTGCGCGTCGTGGCCGCGGCGGCCAATGGCGCCGATGCCTGGGATGCCTTTCTGGAGCATGAGCCGGGGGTGTGCTTCCTCGACATCCGCATGCCCGGTTTCAGCGGCCTGGAGGTCGCGCAGCGCATCGGCACCAAGGCCGCGGTGGTGTTCGTCACCGCCTACGGCGACCATGCCATCGCCGCCTTCGATGCCGGTGCCGCCGACTACCTGATGAAGCCGGTGGACCCGGCGCGCCTGACGCAGACCGTGCAGCGGCTGCAGCAGCGGCTCGACGCGCAGCGCGCCGGTGCCGCGCCGCCCGACCTGGCGGCCCTGCTGCAGCAGCTGGCCAGCCAAGTGCGGCGGCCGCCGTCCCTGCAGGTGCTGCAGGCCTCGGTGGGCCGCGAGGTGCGGCTTATCCGCTGCGACGAGGTGGTGTACTTCGAGAGCGATACGCGCTACACGCGGGTGGTCCACGAAGGTGGCGATGCGCTCATCCGCACGCCGCTGAAGGAGCTGCTGGCGCAGCTCGACGAGACGCAGTTCTGGCAGGTGCACCGCTCGATCATCGTCAACCAGCGCCACGTGGCCAGCGCCGTGCGCGTGGACGAGGGCCACATGCACCTGGTGCTGCGCGGGCGGCCCGAGACGCTGCCCGTGTCGCGGCACTTCCAGGCGCTGTTCAAGGGCCAGTAGTGGCGGGTTGACAGGGTCCGCAGCGGGGTCAGGCCCGGGGCGGCGCGCTTAGCATCGGCAGCACCCCAGCTGTCGCCGCCGTGCCTGCCCGCTCGCCATGCCCGTCACTCCCGTTCCCCGCTTCGACCAGTTCTACCGCCATCCCGAACTCACACGTCTGCTGCAGGACTACGCCGCCGCCGAGCCGCAGCTGGTCGAGCTGCGCAGCATCGGCAAGAGCCATGAAGGCCGCGACATCTGGCTCGTGGTGCTCACCAACCAGGCCACCGGCGCCGACGCTGACAAGCCCGCGTTCTGGGTCGACGGCAACATCCACGCCGCCGAGCTGACGGCCTCCACGGCCTGCCTGTACTGGCTGCACCAGCTCGTCAGCACCTACCGCAGCGACGAGCGCGTGCGCCAGCTGCTCGACACCCGCGTCGTCTACATGGTGCCGCGCCTCAACCCCGACGGCGCCGAGCTCGCGCTGGCCGACCGCCCGCGCCACATCCGCAGCAGCACGCGGCCCTACCCGTACGACGAAGCCCCGGTCGAGGGCCTCACCATCGAGGACATGGACGGCGACGGCCGCATCCTCAGCATGCGCATTCCCGATCCGCACGGCCCGTACAAGAAGCACCCGCAGGAGCCGCGCCTGATGGTGGCGCGCGAGCCCGGCGAGTTCGGCGGCGAGTACTTCCGCATCGTGCCCGAGGGCAGCCTGAAGGCCTACGACGGCGTCAAGATCACCGCCAACCCCGATCTCGAAGGCCTCGACCTCAACCGCAACTTCCCGGCTTACTGGCGCCAGGAGTTCGAGCAAGTGGGCGCCGGCCCTTACCCCACGAGCGAGCCCGAGGTGCGCGCGATGGTGGAGTTCGTGGCCGCGCACCCGAACATCGGCGCGGCCGTCAGCTTCCATACCCACAGCGGCGTGATCCTGCGGCCCATGGGCACCCAATCCGACGACGACATGACGCCGGAGGACCTGTGGATGTACAAGCGGCTGTCGGACCTGGGCGCCAAGCTCACCGGCTATCCCGCCATCAGCATCTGGCACGACTTCAAGTACCACCCCAAGCAGGTGATCACGGGCACGCAGGACTGGGTCTACGAGCACCTGGGCGCGCTGTTCTGGACGGTGGAAATCTGGGCGCCCAACAAGGAAGCCGGCATCACCGACTACAAGTGGATCGACTGGTACCGCGAGCACCCGGTCGAAGACGACTTGAAGCTGCTGAAGTGGAGCGACGAGCAGTGCGGCGGCCGGGCCCATGTCGACTGGTACGCCTTCCGCCACCCGCAGCTGGGCATGGTGGAGCTCGGCGGCTGGGACCGCATGAACTACTGGCGCAACCCGCCGCCGGCGCTGCGCGAGCGCGAGGCGGCGCGCTTCCCGGCCTGGCTGCTGCAGATCGGCCTGAGCCTGCCCAAGCTGGAGGTGCTGCGCACCGAGGTGCGCGCGCTCGGTCCCGACACCTGGCGCGTGCGCTTCGCGGTGGCCAACGCTGGCTACCTGCCCAGCTACGTGAGCAAGCGCGCGCTCGAACGCAAGACGGCCCGCGGCACCGTGTTCCGCATCCACCTGCCTGCCGGCATCAGCCTGGTGAGCGGCCTGGAGCGCGAGGTCGGCGCCCACCTCGAGGGCCATGCGCCGAAGGGCTCGCTGCAGGCCTTCCTGCCCAGCCGCGAGCTCACCGGCGACCGCGCCGTGGCCGAGTGGGTGGTGCGCGGACCGCGCGGCACGGCGGTGGCGCTCAGCGCCACGGCCGACCGCGCCGGCACCGTGCGCACCGAGGTCACGCTGGATT
>JAIYDH010000404.1 GCA_027487585.1 Rubrivivax sp. | reverse complement strand
CTGGCCATGGCCCATGCGGCGCCGCCGGCGCTGGTGCTGCTGGACATCCAGCTGCCGGGCATCGACGGCTTCGAGGTGCTGGCGCGCCTGCGCGCCGATGCGCTGACGGCGGGCATCCCGGTCATCGCCGTCAGCGCCAACGCCATGCCGGCCGACCGCGAACGTGCCCAGGCGGCCGGCTTCGACGAGTACATGACAAAACCGATCGACCTGGACCGCCTGCTCGCCGCGGTGGACCGCTGGCTCGACGGCCGCCCGACCGGCTAACGGTCTGCCTGCCGCGCTGTGCCCGGCACGGCCTCGACCAAGCGGCGCGTGTAGGGGTGCACCGGCGCCGTGAACAGCTGCGTCGGCGGCCCGGCCTCGACGACGCGGCCCTGCTGCAGCACCAGCACCTCGTCGCAGAGCAGGTCCACCACCGCGAGGTCGTGGCTGATGAACAGGTAGGCCAGGCCGAACTGCTGCTGCAGATCGCGCATCAGGTTCAGCACCTGCGCCTGCACGCTGACGTCGAGCGCGCTCACCGGCTCGTCGGCCACGATGAGCCGCGGCCGCGTGACGAGCGCGCGCGCGATGGCGATGCGCTGGCGCTGGCCGCCGCTGAATTCATGCGGGTACTTGGCCAGGTCGGCCGCCGGCAGGCCCACGGCCTCCAGCGCCTCGGCGGCGCGCGTGCGCTGCTCGGCGGCGCCAGCCCCGTGCAGCGCCGCCAGCGGCTCGGCCACGGTCTGCAGCACACTGCGCCGCGGGTCGAGCGAGCCGTAGGGGTCTTGAAACACCATCTGCAAGCCCGCGCGGGCGCGGCGCAGGGCCGCGGCATCGAGCGTGTGCAGGTCGACGCCGTCGAAGAGCACGCGGCCGGCCGAGGGCCGCTCCAGCGCCATCACCAGGCGCGCCAGCGTGCTCTTGCCCGAGCCCGACTCGCCGACGATCCCCAGGCTGCGGCCGGCCTCGAGCCGGAAGCTCACGCCAGCCAGCGCCTCGACCTCGGGCGCAGGCGCGAAGAGGCTGCGCCGCGGCAGGCGGTAGCGGCGGGCGAGGTGCTCGACCTGCAGCAGCGGTGGTGCGTCGCGGCTCATGGCAAGGCCGGTAAAGCGGGGGAGGAGGCATGCAAGACAGTGCCCACGCGCAGGCAGCGCGCGGCGTGGCCGGCGATGGCGTCGTCGGCCGGCCGCTCGCCCGGCGGCGCGGCGCGGCAGTCGTCGCCCGCGAGCGGGCAGCGGTCGGCGAAGGCGCAGCCGGCGGGCATGTCGGCCAGCGCCGGCACACGGCCGGCGATGGTGGCCAGCCGCGTGCCACGCGGCAGCCCGACCCGTGGCCGCGCCGCCTGCAGGCCGCGCGTGTAGGGATGCGCCGGCTGCGCGAACACCGCCGCCGTGGGGCCGCGCTCGACGATCTCGCCGGCGTACATCACGTGCAACTGATCGGCGTGGTCGGCGACCAAGCCGAGGTCGTGGCTGATCAGCACCAGGCCCATGCCGTCTTCGCGCACGAGCTGCGTGATCAGCGCCAGCACCTCGCGCTGCAGCGTCACGTCCAGCGCCGTGGTCGGCTCGTCGGCCACCAGCAGCGCCGGGCCGCAGGCCAGCGCGATGGCGATCACCACGCGCTGGCGCTGGCCGCCCGAGAGCTGGTGCGGCCAGGCATCGAGCCGCTCGCGCGCCTGCGGCATCTGCACCCGCTCGAGCAGCCGCAGCGCCTCGGCGCGCGCCGCGGCGCGGCCGAGGCCGCGGTGCAGGCGCAGCGGCTCGGCGATCTGCGCGCCCACGGTGTGCAGCGGGTTCAACGCCGTCATCGGCTCCTGGAAGACCATGGCGATGCGGTCGCCGCGCAGCCGGCACCAGTCGCGCTCGGGCAGGCCGACGAGCTCGGTGCCTTCGAGCCGCATCGAGCCGCTCACGGTGGAGCCCTCGGGCAGCAGACCCATCAGCGCCAGCGCGGTGAGGCTCTTGCCGCAGCCGCTCTCGCCAATGAGGCCGAGCGTGCGGCCGCGTTCGACCCCAAAGCTCAGGCCGCGCAGCGCCTGCACGGGGCCGGCGCCGGTGGCCAGCGTGAGGCGCAAGCCGTCGACGGTCAGCAGGGGCGATGAGGTGTTGGCGGCAGGCGCGGGCATGGCCCGGGGGACGATAGCGCAGCTGCTGCAACCCCTTGCAGAAGCCGGCCCGGGGTGCAAGCCGGGCGGGCGCGCGAGCTCAGGGCCGCCGCAGCATCAGCACCACGCCCGTGGCCAGCATCCAGGCCGACAACAGGCTCACCGCCACGGCCACGGGCATCAGATCAGGGCCGCCGGCCACCGGCAGCGACAGCAGCGCCAGCGCCAGGGCCGCCAAGCCCCCCAGTGCGGCCAGCGGCCTGGGCCATGCCCGCGTGCGCCAACCGCCCACCACCAGCACGGCCATCGCAACGGCCATGAACAGGCTGACGCCGAGGATCTCGCCGATGCCACCGCCCCAGGTGGTGATGGCGTCGAAGACGAGTTCGATGCCGGCGCGGCTGGCCGGGTCGGCGCTGGCATGGGCCTGCGCGAGCACCGGCATCACCGTGAGCCAGCGCAGGATGCCGATGGCGCGCGCCAGCGCCGACAGAGCCGCGAAGGCCGCCACGGCAGCGGCCGCCGGGTGCGCCAGGCTTCCCCAGGTGCGCGCGGCCAGCACGATGAGCAGCGGCGCCACAGCGATCGAATAGATCAGGTACAGCATATAGCCCAGGCGCACGCCTTCGGGCGCGGCGGCGACGGCGCTCAGCTGCTGCGCGGCGGGGGCATCGAGCGACGCGGGCCAGCCGATGGCCGCACCCAGCACCACCACGGGCGCGAACGACAGCAGGGCCTCAGCGATGAAGAAGCCGCCCAGCAGGCGACCCCGGATCGGGGCGGACACCGGCGGGTGTGGAGCTTGCGGCAGGGTGGAGGTGGACATGGAGCGCCTTTCAGTCGAGGAGTGGGGTGAGGGATCAGGGACGTGCGGCCAGCGGCGTCGGGGCGGCGGCCAGCGGGCCGTGGCCCAGGTCGGCCAGCGCCAGCCGCAAGGCCTCGGCCAGGGGCCGCGGCGCCCACGGAAGAGACGACGACCCGGTGCCGCCGATGCGCGCCCCGAGCCGCCGGCCGTCCAGCGCATGCGGCACGCGCCAGAGGTAGCTCATGCGCGCCAGCGCGCGGCCCATGGGCCAGACCAGGCCGGCGGCGCGGATCAGCGGCCAGGGGAAGCCGCCGACACGCCAGCCCGCGGCCGGCGCCACGCCCAGCGCAGCGGCGGCCTGCTGCAACGCGGCGATGAACTCGGCCCCGGTGGCGGTGTGGCCGGCGAAGTGCAGTGTCTCGAAGGCCGGCGCGTTGTCGCTGCGTTCGGCCACGGCGACGAAGGCCTGTGCCAGGTCGGGCAGGTAGGCCCAGGCGTGGGGCCGGTCCAGCGGGCCGGGATAGACGAGGCGGCCACGGGCCAGGTCCTTGGCGATCACCAGGTCGAGCCACGAACCTGTGCCATGGCCGAAGAAGTCGCCGGCGCGGATGACGCTGCTGCGCAGGCCCGTGTCGGCCTCGAGCGCAGCCTCCATCTCGGCGCGGACGCGGCCGTGCGGGGTGTCGGGCGCGATCGGCGTGGTCTCGTGCAGTTGCGGCGGCAGCTGCGTGCCGTAGGCGTAGACGTTGCCCGGCAGCATCAGCCGCGCGCCGAGCACGCGTGCCACCGCCATGCCCTGGCGCAGCGCCGGCATCGCCTGTTCGGCCCACTCGGTGTAGGGCGGGTTCACCGCATGAACCACCACCGTGGCGCCGGCCGCGGCCGCCGCCAGCGCCGCGGTGTCGTCGAGCGGCAGCGCCAGCCGCTCGACGCCGGGCTGGGCTGGAGCCGGACTTCCTGGCCGCGGCCGTTGCTGCGCCAGCACGCGCCAGCCGTCGCGGGCAAAGGCCTGCACGGCCGCGTCGCCGAAGCGCCCGCGGGCGCCGAGTACCAGAACCGTCTTCATCGTGGCTTCCTTGGGGCGCCGGGCCGCCGTGGTGTCGATGGCAGGCAGTGTCGGCAGCGGCAAGCCATCCGGCTACGTCTGGACGTTCATGTCTGCTATACGCTTCGGTATGGACTCATCCACCAGCGGGCCCTTCGACTGGCGCCTCGTGCGCAGCTTCCTGGCGGTGCTCGACGCCGGCAGCCTGACGGCCGCGGCCCGCGCCACCGGCGCGCACCAGCCGACACTGTCGCGGCACGTGGCCGAGCTGGAGGCGCAGCTGGGCGCACCCCTCTTCGAGCGCACCGGCCGCGGCGTCGAACCCACGGCGCTGGCGCGCAACATTGCCGACGCCGCGCGGCAGATGCAGGACGGCGCCGAGCAGCTGTCTCGCGCGCTGGCCCGCGGCCGCGAGGCCGCCACCGGCACCGTGCGCATCACCACCAGCCACGTGGCCGCGACCTACCTTCTGCCGCCGGTGCTGGCTCGGCTGCAGCAGGCCGAGCCCGGCATCCAGGTGGAGCTGGCGGCCAGCAACGCGCTGGCCAACCTGCTGCGGCGCGAGGCCGACATCGCGCTGCGCATGGTGCGGCCGGCACAGGCTTCGCTGGTGGCGCGCAAGCTCGCCGACCTGCCCATCGTGGCCTGTGCCCACGAGAGCTACCTCCGCCGCCACGGCTTGCCGCGGCGGCCGGACGAACTGGCCCGCCACCGGCTCATCGGCTACGACCGCGACGACACCATCCGCAAAGGCTTCGCGGCGCTGGGCATGCCCTTGCCGGCCGAGTGCTTCGTGCTGCGCACCGACGACCAGCTGGCCTACGGCCGCCTGGTGGCCGCTGGCGCCAGCATTGGCTTCGTCGCGGCCTACAACCTGCGCCACTGGCCGGGCGTGGTGCCGCTGCTGCCGATGCTGAAGATTCCGCCGCTGCCCTGCTGGCTGGCGGTGCACCGCGAGATCCGCGGCAGCCGCCTCGTGCGCCGCGTCTACGACTTCCTGGCCGAGGCGGTGCCCCAGGAACTGGAGGCCGGCCCGCGCTGAGCCAGGCTCAGCCCACCACCATCTGCACGATGGCCCCGGCCGGCTGCGCGCCACTCGTGCGCGCCACCTCGCGGCCCTGCACCACCTTCACCAGCGTCGGGATGCTGCGGATGGCGTAGCGCTGCGCCAGCTGCGGGTTGGCGTCGGTGTCCACCTTCACCAGCAGCGCGCG
>JAIYDH010000124.1 GCA_027487585.1 Rubrivivax sp. | reverse complement strand
TGAAGAAGCGCTCGGCCACGTAGCGCGTGGCATCGTGGCCCGAGGGCACCTGCTGGGTCTTGCGCAGCGTGCGCTTCTTCGTCTTGACGTCGTAGTCGATCCACTGGCGCGGCGTCGTCGGCGACTGGTACACGAAGCGCATCACCGTGGTGTCGAACTCATGGCCGGTGTCGAGCGCCAGCGCGTAGGCCGCCTCGTCCTGCTGGATCAGGTGTTCCTGGCCGGCGCGGTCGCGGATGGCGATGCGCGGCAGCGCGTTGGCGCGCTCCAGGCGGATCAGGTGGCGCTTCAAGGCCGACAGGCCCTCGATGTAGCGGCCCGGCTGGTGCGGCACGACGTCCTTCCAGTGGGCGCGGTCCGTGGCGCCACGGTCCGCCTTCACGATCTTGAAGTCGACCGCGCCATCCGCGTTCGTGTGCACGTACCAGGCGCCGTCGAAGTCGACGGGTGTGTAGAGCTCGCCCTGCTTGCGGGCGGCGAACACCCGGGGTGCAGCGGTGGGCTCGGCGGCCGCGATGAGGTGGTACTCGCGCGTCTCCTGGTTGCCCACGCCGACGAGGATGAAGTTGCGGCTGGCCGACGTGTCGACCCACAGGAACATGCCCGGGTCCTTCTCCTCGTAGACCACCACGTCGGCGCCGCCGCGGGCGGGCCGGCGCAGCACCTTCACCGGGCGCTGGTTGTCGTCCTGGAGTGTCCAGAAGAGGAAGCGGCTGTCCGGCGAGAACACGAAGCTCTCCGACGCGTTCTCGATGGGCTTGCCCACGAGCTGGCCCGTGGCGAGGTCCTTCACCAGCAGCCGGTAGACGCCCGATCCCTTGTCGTCTTCGGCGTAGGCGTAGAGCTTGTGGTCGGGCGAGTGCGAGGTCGCGCCGACCTCGTAGAAGGCCTTGCCGCGCGACAGCGCCTCGACGTCGAGCAACACCTCCGCCGCACCACCCCTGCGCGGCGAGCGGGCGTACACGGGGTGCTGGGCGCCCTTGAGGTAACGGGTGAAGTACGCGTACGCGCCGTCGGGAACGGGCACCGAGTCGTCGTCGTCCTTGATGCGGCCCTTCATCTCCTGGAACAGGCTCTCCTGCAGCGCCTTCGTGTCGGCCATCAGGGCGTCGTGATAGGCGTTTTCGCGCAGCAGGTGCTCGCGGATGTCGGCACGCAGCACGGCGGGGTCGCGAAGGACCTTCTGCCAGTTGTCGTCCTTCAGCCATTGGTACTCGTCGCTGCGCGTGCGGCCCAGTTGCGTGATCGATTTCGGTACCCTGGCGGCCTGCGGCGCAGCGGGCCCGGCCGGTGCGGCCGGCGTGGGCGTGGCGGAGCCCAGGGCCAGGCTGGCGGCGCTGCCCGCGAGGAGTTGACGGCGATCGATCATGGCGTGACGCCCTGCTGAAGCCTCCGCTCGAGGCGGACGGGGCGGCCACTGTAGCGTCACGCGCAGCCGCCCTGCTAACCTCTGCGGTTTCGCCACCGCCCGGGCGCCTGCACGCCCCACGCCATGACCTACTGCGTCGGCATCCGGCTCAACGCCGGCCTCGTGTTCCTGTCCGACTCGCGCACCAACGCGGGCCTCGACGCGATCAGCACCTTTCGCAAGATGATGATCTACGAGCAGCCCGGCGAGCGCTTCATGGTCATGCTGTCGGCCGGCAACCTGAGCATCAGCCAGAGCATCCGCGAGGTGCTGCAGGTGGAGAAGGTGCCCAACGGTGACGACGAGCCGATCACCATCTGGAACGCCAAGAGCATGTTCGACGCCACGCGCGTGCTCGGCAGCGCAGTGCGCCGCGTCTACACGCAGGACGGCCCGTCGCTCAAGGCCGCGGGCGTGGACTTCAACGCCAGCATGATCTTCGGCGGCCAGATCAAGGGCGAGGCGATGCGCCTCTTCCTCGTCTACAGCGCCGGCAACTTCATCGAGGCCACGCGCGAGACCTGCTTCTTCCAGGTCGGTGAAAGCAAGTACGGCAAGCCCATCCTCGACCGCGTGCTGACGCCGGCCACACAGCTGGACGAGGCCGCCAAGTGCGCGCTCGTCAGCATGGACAGCACGCTGAAGAGCAACCTGAGCGTCGGCCTGCCGCTGGACCTGCTGGTCTACCGCGAGGGCAGCTTCAAGAGCGACGAGTACGTGTGCATCGACGAGCACAACCCGTACTTCCGCATGATCCACGAGACCTGGGGCCAGCGCCTGCGCGAGGTGTTCGAGGGCATCGACGATCCGCGCTGGGACGGCGGCGACGCCGCGCACCCGTTGATGGCCGGCAGCAGGCGCTATGAATCGATGCGCAAGATCACCAACCCGGGCGAGCGAATCGTCTGACCTGAGCCCCCAGGCTGCGGGCGCTTCGCGTCCTCGCCACCCCCCGCGGGGGCTCTGGCAGCGGACCGGCGAAGCCGGATCCGCGCCAGTGTCGCCCTACTCTGACTGATGTCCCTGACCCACCCGCGCACGATCGTCTTCAGCCACGCCAACGGGTTTCCGGCCGGCACGTACCGCGTGCTGTTCGAGACCTGGCGCGCCGCCGGCTGGCGCGTGCTGGCGCTGCCGAAGCTCGGCCACGATGCGCGCTTCCCCGTCACCAGCAACTGGCCGCGCGTGCGCGACGAGCTGCTGGCCTTCATCGATGAACACGCCCCGCGCCAGCGCGTGTGCCTGGTCGGCCACTCGCTCGGTGGCTACCTCAGCCTGCTCGCCGGCTCGCGGCGGCCGGGGCTGGCCCAGGCCATCGTGCTGCTCGATTCACCCGTGCTCGGGGGCTGGAAGGCGCACAGCGTGCACGTGTTCAAGCTCACCGGCGCCATCCGCCGCGTGAGCCCGGGCCGCGTGTCGCAGAGCCGGCGCGAGCGCTGGCCCTCGGCCGCTGCGGCGCTGGCGCACTTCCAGAGCAAGCGCGCCTTCGCGGTGTGGGATCCGCGCGTGCTGGCCGATTACATTGCGGCCGGCACCGAGCCCGACCCCGACGACGCCACGGGCGCCGGCGTGCGCCTGGCGTTCCGGCGCGAGGTGGAAACCCGCTTCTACAACACGTTGCCGCACCAGCTGGTGGCCACGCTGGGGCGTCACCCGCCGGGCTGCCCGGTGGCCTACGTCGCCGGCACGCGCTCGGCCGAGGGCCGCACCGTGGGCCTGGCCACGACCCGCGCCCTCACCCACGGCCGCATCCGCACGATCGAGGGTTCGCACCTGGTGCCGATGGAGCAGCCCGACCTCACTGCAGCGACGGTGCTGGAGCTGCTGGCCGAGATGACACGGCCCGCGGATCAGGCCGTCGCGTCGTCGTAGCGCCCCAGCCGCACGGCCGTGCCGCCGGGCTGCAGGTTGTGCGTGCCGGGCATCACCAGCACGCAGTCGTCGTAGGGCGTCGTCCAGACGTGCTCGCCGTCCTGCGCCAGCGGCGTGCCGGCCTTGGGCACCACACCCAGGCCCGCGGTGGGCAGCAGGAAGCGGAAGTCGGCGCTGCGCGCCACCACGGCCTCGGTCACGCGCACCAGGCGCTGGCGTGCCGGCAGCGGCACGCGGGTGTTCGCCGCCACCCAGGCCGCATCGGCCAGGCCCTCCAGGCCCAGGAAGCGCACCAGCGCGTCGATGGCCACGTCGGCCGCGGCGCGCTCCCAGTGCTGGCCGCACTCGATGAGCACGGCATGGCGCGGCATCGCCGCCTCGCTGAAAGCCCCGCGCTCCACCATGCGCAGGCCGGCCGGGTGCCCTGTGTCGATGAGCAGCACCTCCGGCACGCCCAGGCGCCGCGAATAGACGGCGTTTTTGTCTGCCGTGCCGCACACCATCAAGGGCGCACAGGGCTCGCCCATCGAGTGGATGTCGAGCAGGCTGTCGGCGGCGTCGATGAAGGGGCGCAGTTCACGGGCGCGGCGCAGCTCGCGGCTGTCGCGCGGGCCGAACAGCACCTCGTCGGCCCAGACGCGGTTGAGGTCTTCGTCCACGTAACGCGAGGGGTAGGGATCGGCCGGGTCGAAGCGGGCATAAGCCTCGACGTTGGCGAAGGCCAGCGTCAGCACCCCGCGCAAGGGGCGCCAGCCGGCCTGAACCTGCCCGAGCAGCCAGTCCAGCGCGATGGCGCCGCAGATCTCGTTGCCGTGCGTCAGCGCCTGCACGTGCACCACGGGGCCCGGGGCGGGGCCCTGCAGCCGGTGGACATGGTCGACACCGGTGTTGCCGGCACGCCAGCGGGATATGTCGGGTGCCTTCAGCTCGACGGCGGGAATGGCAGCGTGGGCTTCAGGGGCGTTCATGCGCGGGTGCGATCAACTGTTGTGGGCGCCGCATCAAGGCACGCCGCTTGCTGGTGGTTGCGCCCTAGTATCGCCGCCGCCGCGCTCCGGGCCGACACCAATGGCCGGTGCGCACGCAACGCATAGCATTCGCGCCACTTCGCACCAGACCGGTGCTTCAACCCGTGCGACCCGCACGCTGCGGCCCCAACTTTCGCCAGGAGACCTTCACCATGCAAGAACGTGAGCTTCGCCAGTTGATCGAAGAAGTCCGCGAGGGCCGCCTGCCCCGCCGCAGCTTCATCCAGCAGATGGTCGGCCTGGGCCTGACGGCGCCGATGGCCTCGATGATGCTGATGCACTCGGGCGTGGCCAGCGCGCAGACCGCCATCCCCTACAAGCCCACGCGGCGCGGCGGCGGCGGCACGCTGAAGCTGCTGTGGTGGCAGGGCCCGGTGCTGCTGAACCCGCAGTTCGCCACCGGCACGAAGGAGCAGGAAGGCTCGCGCATCTTCTACGAGCCGCTCGCCGCCTGGGACGCCGACGGCAACCTGGTGCCGGTGCTGGCCACCGAGATCCCGAGCGTGGCCAACGGCGGGCTTTCGGCTGACGGCCGCAGCGTCACCTGGAAGCTCAAGCGCGGCGTCACCTGGCACGACGGCCAGCCCTTCACCGCCGACGACGTGGTCTTCAACTGGGAGTACCACAAGGATCCGGCCACCAGCACGAGCTGGATCAGCACCTACCGCGACATCACCGTCACCAAGGTCGATTCGCACACCGTGCGCATCCAGTTCCCGAAGCCGACGCCTTTCTGGGCCGAGGCCTTCGTGGGCACGGTGGGCATGATCATCCCGCGCCACGTGTTCAAGGACTTCACGGGCACCAAGTCCCGCGAGGCGCCGGCCAACACCAAGCCCGTGGGCACGGGGCCGTACAAGATCGTCGACTTCAAGCCGGGTGACCTGGTGCTGGCCGAGGCCAACACGGCGTACCACATCCCCAACCGCCCGCACTTCGACCGCCTCGAGATGAAGGGCGGCGGCGACGCCACCAGCGCGGCGCGCGCGGTGCTGCAGACCGGCGAGTACGACTTCGCCTGGAACCTGCAGGTGGCCGACGAGATCCTGAAGGGCCTCGAGAACGGCGGCCGCGGCAAGGTGACGATCGTGCCCGGCGGCAACATCGAGTTCATCATGCTGAGCGTCACCGACCCCTGGAACGAGGTCCAGGGCGAGCGCGCGCACGTCAGCAGCCGCCACCCGGCTTTCAGTGACAAGGCCGTGCGCGATGCGATGGCCCTGCTGGTCGACCGCAAGGGCGTGATGGACTTCATCTACGGCCGCACGGGCGTGGCCACGGCGAACTTCCTGAACAACCCGCCGCGCTTCCGCAGCAACAACCTGAAGTTCGAGTTCAGCATCGACAAGGCCAACGCCATCCTCGATGCGGCGGGCTGGGTGCGCGGCTCCGACGGCATCCGCGCCAAGGGCGGCACCAAGCT
>JAIYDH010000361.1 GCA_027487585.1 Rubrivivax sp. | reverse complement strand
TCGGCGCGCGGGCGCCACTTCACGTCGAGGCTGGCTTCGTGGTCCTGGCGCACGCGGCCGGCGCCGTCGCGGTTGCCGTTGTCCAGGCGGCGCAGCGTGAGGCCGGGCCGCACGGTGAGGAAGGCGTGCTCGGCCGGCAGCTGCACGCCCAGCAGCGGCTGCATCGTGGCGATGAAGCTCGGCGCGTCACGCGGGATCAGCACCGAGCTGAAGAGGTGGAACTGCTCGCGCGGCAGGCGGCGGCCGACCATGATGCGCCAGTCCTGCCGGCCCTCGCTGAAGCGCAGGCTGGCGAAGGGGATGCGCAGCACCGCCGTCCAGCCGCCGCTGTGGCGCGCGGTGGTGGCGTCCCAGTCGAAGTCGGGCGCGAAGTCCTCGCTGTCGTCGGCCGCGGTGTGCAGGCCATCGGCGGTGCTGCCGGCGGCGTTGACGCGAAACCACTGCGCGGCGCTGCGCGAGCCCACGGCATCGAGGTAGAAGACGACGAAGTCCTGCGTGCGGTTGACGCCGTCGTGGCGCACGCGGTCGTCGCGGATCTGCGCCGGGGCGCTGTCCTGCGCCTCGATGGCCACCCAGAGCGCCTGCTCGTCGAACAGCACGCGCACGCGCGTGGCCTCGCGCGGGGCCGCACCGGTGTCGGGCGCCTTCTCGACGAAGTCGGTGTGCGGCGTGGCGCGCTGCCAGGCCGGGTGGCTGAGCGTGGCGTCCAGGCGCAGGCGCTCGTCGGGGCGCAGGCGTTCGGCGGTGATGGGCTGCGCGGCCAGCGCGGCCGAGCCCAGCAGGGCCAGGCTCGCCAGGGCCGCGGCGGTGCGCAGGCGGTGCGACAGGCGAAAAGGGCGAAACAAGGTGCTGGTCATGGGGCGACGATTCTCCGGGCCGCCGATGTCACCCAGCTCTGCCGGAAGAGCTAAGCCCGGTCTGCGCGGGCCATGCCCACACCACTGGGTGACCGTGGCCGCGGGTATCCTTGATTCCATGACCCGCGTCTACAACTTCAGCGCCGGCCCCGCCGCCCTTCCCGAACCCGTGCTCCGCCAGGCCGCCGCCGAGATGCTCGACTGGCGCGGCAGCGGCATGGGCGTGATGGAGATGAGCCACCGCGGCCCGGAGTTCATGTCCATCCACGCCGAGGCGCAGGCGCTGCTGCGCGAGCTGATGGGCATTCCGGCGCACTACCGCACGCTCTTCATGCAGGGCGGCGCGCTGGCCGAAAACGCCATCCTGCCGATGAACCTGCTGAACACGCGGCGCAGCGGCCAGGCGCGCGCCGACTACATCGACACCGGCATCTGGAGCCAGAAGTCCATTGCCGAGGCGCGCCGCTATGGCACCGTGAACGTGGCCGCCAGCGCGGCCGGCAACGGCTACACGCGCGTGCCCGAGCGCAGCACCTGGCAGCTCGACCCCGATGCCGCCTATGTGCACCTGTGCAGCAACGAAACCATCGGCGGCCTCGAGCACGCCAGCGAGCCCGACGTGGGCGCGGTGCCGCTGGTGGCCGACATGTCCAGCAGCATCCTGAGCCGCCCGGTCGACGTGAGCCGCTACGCCTGCATCTACGGCGGCGCACAGAAGAACATCGGCCCCGCCGGCCTGACGATCGTGATCGTGCGCGACGAGCTCATCGGCCACGCCCAGCCCTGCACGCCCACGGCCTTCGACTACCGCGTCGTGGCCGACAACGACAGCATGTTCAACACGCCGCCGACCTGGGCCATCTACATCGCCGGCCTGGTGTTCAAGTGGATCCGCGACACCGGCGGCGTGGCCGCGATGGGCGAGCGCAACGCCGCCAAGTCGGCGCTGCTGTACGGCGCGCTCGATGCCAGCGGCTTCTACACCGTGCCGGTGGCGCCCGGCCACCGCAGCCGCATGAACGTGGTCTTCCGCCTGAGCGACGAGCGGCTCGACGCGGCCTTCGTCAAGGGCGCGCAGGCGCGCGGCCTGGCGCAGCTGAAGGGCCACCGCTCGGTGGGCGGCATGCGCGCGTCGATCTACAACGCCATGCCCATCGAAGGCGTGCAGGCGCTGGTGGACTACCTGCGCGAGTTCGAACGCGCGCATGGCTGAGGCCGCGCCCGCCGGCAGCCCGCCGCGGCTGGAGTTTCCGGCGCCGGGCCGCGCCACCATCACGCTGGCCCGGCCGGCGCAGCTGAACCGGCTGCACCGCGAAGACCTGCACACGCTGCTGGCGCATTGCGCGACGCTCGCCGCCCGCGCGCAGCTGCGCGTGGTGGTGCTGCAGGCCGAGGGGCGCCTGTTCTGCGCCGGTTTCAATCTCGACGAGCTCGGCAGCGGCGGCAGTGCCGCGGCCGACGACCCGCAGCTCTTCGAGCAGACGGTGGATGCGCTGGAAGCGCTGCCTGTTCCGACGATCGCGCGGCTGCACGGGGGCGTGTACGGCGGCGCCACCGACCTGGCCCTGGCCTGCGACTTCCGCATCGGCAGCAGCGATCTGCAGCTGCGCATGCCGGCGGCGCGCATCGGCCTGCACTACTACCCGGGCGGGCTGCAGCGCTACGTCTCGCGCCTGGGCCTGGCCGCAGCCAAGCGCCTGTTCCTGCTGGCGGAAACGGTGGCAGCCGAGCGGCTGCACGAGATCGGCTATCTCGACGCCGTGGTGGCGCCGCAGGAGCTGGACGCCGAGGTCGAGCAGCTCGCCGCAGCCCTGCTGCAAGGCGCGCCGCTGGCGCTGGCCGGCATGAAGCAGTCGCTCAACGAGGTGGCCCGCGGCGGCGCCGATGCGGCCGTGCTGGTCGAGCGGGTGCAGCGCTGCGCCACGAGCGCCGACCTGCAGGAAGGCCTGTCGGCGCTGGCGGCCAAGCGCGCGCCGGTGTTCCAGGGCCGCTGAAGCAACCGCTGCGTCAGGGCGCGGGCAGGTCCAGGCAGCGCTGCGGGCCTTCGGGCACGGGCGGCTCGTGGCTGGCCACCAGCCAGGCTTGCACCGCCGCCTCGGCGTGCTGCCGCAGGCGGCCACGCAGCCAGGCCAGCGAGGCGGCATCGAGGGCGTTCAGGGGTTCGTCCAGCAGCACCACCGGCGTGCCCGCCGCCAGCGCCGCCGCCAGCCACACCTTGCGCTGGTTGCCGCTCGACAACTGCGCGATCCGCACGCCGAGGAAGGGCGTGAGCTGCAGGCCCTGCACGGCCTCGGCCAGGGCCGTGTCCGAGAACCTCGGGTACAGCGCCGCCATGAAGGCGAAGAACTCCGGCGCGCGCAGGTGGTCGAACGCCGGCGCGCCCGGGCCGCACCAGAACACCTGCCGGCGGTAGTCCATGCCATCGGCCGCGGCGTCGATGCCGGCGGCCACGCGGCGGCCTGTGAAGGGGTCGAGCGCGCCGGCCAGCAGCTTGAGCAGCGTGCTCTTGCCGCTGCCATTGGCACCGCGCAGCCAGGTCAGGCCGGGTTGGAAGTCGGCGCTCCACATCGTGAAGACGTGGCGCGCGCCGTACGAGAAGCTGATGGCCTCGGCCCGCAGCAGCGGCGCGTTCAAGGCAACACCTCGCTGGCCATGGCCACCGCCGTGATCAACAGGAACAGCCAGCGGGCCGACTGCGCCTGCGCGTCCCGTGCGGGGTGGCGCAGCTCCAGCAGCGCCGCCGCCGCCAGCCACAGCCACCAGGCGCCGAGCAGCGCGACCCGCGCACCCGGCACGAGCAGGGCCACACAGGCCGCGACAGCCAGCGCGCCGACGAGCGCGGGCGCGGCGCACAAGGCGTCGAACCGCGCGCGCCAGCCGCGCTGCGCCACGGGCAAGTGCGCGCAGGCCTGCAGCACCGGCCGCAGTTCCAGCGCCGCCAGCACCCGCGCCCGCGACACCGTCACCAGGGCCACCAGTGATTGCAAGGCCAGCCACCACGACGCCCAGGCGGGCCGCCAGGCTGCGGCACCCAGCAGCACGGCGCTGGCTGCCAGCGTGAGCCCGCTGTGCCAGGCTAACCGCGGCGCAACGCCTCGGCGCAGGGGCCACACGACCAGGGCCTGCCACAGCACGAATCGGCCACGCGGGCGGCGCGCCTCGATGGCCTGCCGCGGCTGGCTCGACGGCACAGCACGGCGGCCCTGCCCTTGAATCCCACCCCGCCGGCGCAGGCGCTGCAGCGCCACGCCGCCCGCCACCGTTAAGCCCAGCGCTGCCACGCCGGCCGTCACCACGGCCGCCTCGTGGCCCACGAGCCAGCCGGGCCGCTGCACGAGCCACACGCCCAGGCCCAGCGCCTGCAGGCCGGCCCAGGGCAGTGTGGCCAGCGCGATCCACGGCAGATCGGACCACGCGGTCTCGCGTGCCGCGAGCGGCAGCGCCCGCTCGGCCTCGCGCCAGGCCACCGGCCAGAGAAGCTCACGCATCGCGGCCAGCAAGGCCAGGCCGACGGCCGCAACGCCGAGCACGGCCAGCAGCGCCAGCGCACCCCCGGCCGCAGCGCCGTGCGCCAGGGGCAGTGCGGCCCAGGCCGCCACCCCCGCCAGCGTGGCCGCTGCCGTGTCCAGGCCTGCGCCCGCACTGGCCACCAACGCAGCCACGAGAGCAAACACCGCCCAGCGCCCCAGCCAGCGCCGCAGCGCCAGGGCGCAGGCGGCGGCGTGCACGCGGCGGTAGATCCAGCGGCCCGCGAGCAGGGTGCGATCGAGCCGTTCGGTCAAAGCCGCTCGAACACCGCCGCGATGCCCTGGCCGCCGCCGATGCACATCGTCACCAGCGCATAACGCTTGTTCGCGCGGTGCAGTTCGTGCACGGCCTTGGTGGCCAGGAAGGCGCCGCTGCAGCCAATGGGATGGCCGAGCGCGATGGCGCCGCCGTTCGGGTTGACCTTGGCCATGTCGAACTCGAGCCCGCGCGCCACCGCCAGCGCCTGCGCGGCGAAGGCCTCGTTGCTTTCGATCAGGTCGATCTGGTCGAGCGTCAGGCCGGCCTTCTTCAGCGCCAGCTTGGTGGCCGGGATCGGGCCTTCGCCCATGATCTCGTTGGGCACGCCGGCCACGGCGTAGCTCACCAGCCGGGCCATCGGCTTGTGGCCGGCGGCGGCCGCCGTGGCGGCATCGGCCAGCACCAGGAAGGCGGCGCCGTCGTCGATGCCGCTGGCGTTGCCGGCCGTGACGCTGCCGTCCTTCTTGAAGGCCGGCTTCATCTTGGCCAGCGTCTCCAGTGTGGTGCCGGCCTTCACGTGCTCGTCGGTGTCGAACACGACCTCGCCCTTCTTCGTCTGCTTCACGATGGGCACGATCTGGCCCTTGAAGCGGCCCTCGGCGATGGCCGCCGCCGCCTTGCGGTGCGAGTCGACGGCGAGCTGGTCCTGCTGCTCGCGCGTGAGGCCCCACTTGGTGACCAGATTCTCGGCCGTGATGCCCATGTGGCCGACGCCAAACGGGTCGGTCAGCGTGGCCACCATGGTGTCGATCATCTGCACGTGGCCCATGCGCGCGCCGCTGCGCATCTGCGGGCTCAGGTAGCCGCCGCGGCTCATGACCTCGACACCGCCGCCGATGCCGTAGTCGCAATCACCGAGCAGGATGTTCTGTGCCGTCGTGACGATGGCCTGCAGTCCGCTGCTGCACAGCCGGTTGACGGACATCGCGACGCTGTCCATCGGCAGCCCGGCCTGGATGCTGGCCACGCGCGCCACATAGGCGAAGCGGCTTTCGGTGGGGATGGTGTTGCCCACGGTGACGTAGTTGATGGCCTGGGGGTCGACGCCGCTGGCCGCGACGCTGGCCTTCATCACGGTGCCGGCGAGCTCGGCCGGTTCGATGTCGGCCAGGCTGCCGGCGAAGGTGCCGATGGCGGAACGGAGGGCGGAAAGAACGACGACGTCGCGTTGGCTCATGGGGGTCTCCTGGCTTCGGGATGGATGGTGGCACTGTACGCCGCGCGCCCTGGCGCGGCGCTGACAGCGCGGCCCGAAAGCAGTCCTGGGCTGCCAGCAGCTCAGGCCGGCGGCAGCAGTTGCGAGACGATCAGCACGAGGCAGAACTTGCGGCTTCGGACAGCCTCGGTTCAGTGGATGGAGACGGCATCATGGCTCGATCTTCATGCGAATCGCTCGCATTAAAGGCCCATGAGCGCCTATCGCCCGGATCCTGCCGACTGGCTCAGGTGGACTGGGTTTGGCTCATCCCGCATGGGCCAGAAGCAGCTGCGCCACCGCCGCCACCGCGAGCACCCCCGGCTCCTTGCCGCGCAGCCCCGGCAGCCCGATGGGGCAGTGCATGCGCGCGATGAGCTCGGCCGCCACGCCGCGCTCAGCCAGGCGGCGCTCGAACTTCGCGCGCTTGGTGGCGCTGCCGATGAGGCCGAAGAAGCCGAAGTCGCCGCGCGCCAGGATGGCCTGCGTGATGCGCAGATCGAGATCGTGGCTGTGCGTCAGCACCAGGAAGGCACTGCCCGGCGCGGCCTCGGCCACCTCGGCCTCGACCGGCTCGACGCAGACGCGGCGGATGTGCGGCGGCAACTCGCCGGGCGGGAACTCGCTCTCGCGCTCGTCGATCCAGGCCACTCGGCAGGGCACGGCTTCGAGCACGCGCACGATGGCGCGGCCGACGTGGCCGGCGCCGTAGAGCTGCAGCTGAAAGCGCGGATGGGGCAGCGGCCACGCGGCGGGGTTGTCGAGCGAGAGCAGCGTGAAGCGCAGGTCGAGCGCGCCGCCGCAGCACTGGCCGAGGCTGGGGCCGAGTGCCACGTGCTGATCGACGGGATGCAGGCCCGCAAGGTCTTCGACAGGCTCAGCCCGAACGGAGATTTCCGCCCACTGGGCCAACAGCGCGCGCGCCTGCTGCACCGCCTGCAGCTCAAGGTGGCCACCACCGATGGTGCCCACCACGGCATCGGCCCGCACCAGCATGCGCGTGCCG
>JAIYDH010000387.1 GCA_027487585.1 Rubrivivax sp. | reverse complement strand
CCCACCTCGGTGGCGCCATGGAAGTAGCGCAGCCGCCGCACCTTGGCGAAGGGGTAGTACAGCCCCAGCGTCACCAGTGTGAGCAGCAGGTTGACGATCCAGATGCGGAAGTACTCGCTGCCCGAGCCGACGAAGCGGACCGGCAGCTTGTGGGACGTGGGCGTGGAGCCGCCGGCAGCCGGCATGGTTGGCCCGGCAACGGAGTCGTTGATCATGGAAACCTCCCTGTGTGCGCGGCCGGGTTCGTCTGCAAGGCGGCGTTCCTCGAACTGCGCCATGCACTCTAGCAAGCGGCAGGCAAACCCCGACCTCGGGTGAGCCCTGCCTCCTAGAATCGCGGGTTGATGACCGCCATTGACACCCCGCTTTCTTCGTCGCGTTCGCCGCTGCTCGCGCTCTCGCCACTCGACGGTCGCTACGCCCCCAAGCTGGCCGCGCTGCGGCCTTTGCTCTCGGAGTTCGGCCTCATGCGCTGCCGCGTGCAGGTGGAGGTGGAATGGTTCATCGGGCTGTCCGAACTCGGCCTGCCCGAGTTCGCGCCCCTGTCCGATGCCGCACGGGTGCAGTTGCGTGGCCGCGTGGCCGCCTTCTCGGAAGCCGACGCCGAGGCCATCAAGGCCATCGAGCGCACCACCAACCACGACGTCAAGGCGGTGGAGTACTTCATTCGCCAGGGCTTCGCCGGCTCAGCCGAGCTTGAGCGCGCAGCCGAGTTCGTGCACTTCGCCTGCACCAGCGAAGACATCAACAACACCAGCCACGCGCTGATGCTTGGCGCGGCGCGGCGCGAGGTGCTGCTGCCGGCGCTCGACGGCGTGCTCGAGCGGCTCCAGCGCATGGCCGGCGTGTTTGCCGCGCTGCCCATGCTCAGCCGCACCCACGGCCAGACCGCCAGCCCCACCACGCTGGGCAAGGAGGTGGCCAACGTGGCGCACCGCCTGCAGCGCGCGCGCGCGCGCATCGCCGCCGTGGCGCTACCGGCCAAGATGAATGGCGCCGTGGGCAACTACAACGCCCACCTCGCGGCCTACCCGGATGTGGACTGGGAGGCCTTCGCGAAGCAGGTCGTCGAAGAGCGCCTGGGCCTGGCCTTCAACCCGTACACCATCCAGATCGAGCCGCACGACGGCATCGCCGAGCTGTTCGATGCCGTGGCGCATGCCAACACCATCTGCATCGACTGGGCGCGCGATGTCTGGGGCTACGTCAGCCTGGGCTACTTCAAGCAGCGCGTGAAGAAGGGCGAGGTCGGCAGCTCGACGATGCCGCACAAGGTCAACCCCATCGACTTCGAAAACGCCGAGGGCAACTTCGGCCTCGCCAACGCGCTGCTCGTGCACATGAGCGGCAAGCTGCCCATCAGCCGCTGGCAGCGCGACCTCACCGACAGCACCGTGCTGCGCAACATGGGCGTCGCTTTGGGCTACGGCGTGCTGGCGCTCGACAGCCTGGCGCGCGGCCTCGACAAGCTCGAAGTGAACGAGGCCGCGCTGGCGGCCGACCTCGACGCCGCCTGGGAGGTGCTGGCCGAGCCCGTGCAGACAGTGATGCGCCGCCACGGCCTGCCCGACCCGTACCAGCAGCTGAAGGATTTCACCCAGGGCAAGCCCATCACGCGCGAGCTGATGCAGGGCTTCATCGCCGGGCTGGCGATACCGGCCGACGACAAGGCGCGCCTGCTGGCCATGACGCCGGGCACTTACACCGGCAAGGCGGCCGTGCTGGCGGCGCGTCTTGGCGGCGGCGCAGGAGCCGTCTCTTGAGCTTTCGCACCCAGCTCGACGCCGCCACGGCGCGCCACGCCTCCATGCTGTGCGTGGGCCTCGACCCCGAGCCCGCGAAGTTCCCGCTCGCCTGGCGCGGCGACAGCGGGCGCATCTTCGATTTCTGCGCGGCGATCGTCGACGCCACCGCCGGGCTGGCCTGCGCCTTCAAGCCGCAGATCGCGCACTTCGCCGCGCACCGCGCCGAAGAGCAGCTCGAGCGGCTCATCGCCCACATCCACGCCCGCGCCCCCGGCGTGCCGGTGATCCTGGACGCCAAGCGCGGCGACATCGGCAGCACCGCCGCGATGTACGCCCGCGAGGCCTTCGAGCGCTACCAGGCCGACGCGCTGACGCTCTCGCCCTTCATGGGCCTGGACAGCGTCGAGCCGTACGCCGCGCTGGCCGAAGGCGGACGCTACAAGGGCAAGGGTCTCATCCTGCTGTGCCGCACCAGCAACCCCGGCGGCGCCGATCTGCAAGGCCAGGGGCTGGCCAGCGGCGAGCGCCTGTTCGAGCACGTCGCCCGGCTGGCCTCCGGTGATTGGGGACGCCGGCTCGGGGGCACCGAACTCGGCCTCGTGGTGGGCGCCACCTTCCCGGACGAGATCGCCCGCGTGCGTGCTCTCGCGCCGACGCTACCGCTGTTGATTCCGGGCGTCGGCGCCCAGGGCGGCGACGCCGCGGCCACCGTGCACGCCGGCTGGCGGCCGGGCGCGCCGGTGATCGTGAACTCCTCGCGCGCCATCCTCTATGCCGGTGGTGATGCCGCCGCCATGCCTGCCTTCGCGCAGGCCGCCCGCACCGCCGCCGAGGCCACCCGGGCCAGCTTGCAGCAGGCACTGCCCGCCGACCGGGCCCGCTGAGCGACATGGCCGCGGTGCCGTCGCCGCCGGATCTGGACCGGACCATCCCTGTGCCCTTGCGGCCCCCTGGTGCCGAAGCCGGGGCCCCGGTGGTGGCCCCCGAGCTGCTGCGCCTGTACCTGCTGATGGGGGCCGTGGGCATGCTGATCGGTAGCGTGCTGATCGCGGGCGAGCACCCGCGCCAGCCGCTCGCGCTGCCGCTGGCGCTGGGCTATGCCTTGGTCGGGCTGTCGGGTATCGGCTTGCTGTGGGCGCCCGAGCCCTGGCGCCGCCGCTGGACGGTGACGGCCCTGGTGGCGCTGGTGGGCATGTCCATCGTCACGGCGGCGGTGGCCGCCTACGTGCGCGGCTATGGCCTGGCATCGCCCTCGGTGCTGGTGGTGCCGGTGCTGGTGTTCTGCATCGCCGCGCTGCTGGGCTGGCGCAGCGGCCTGCTGCTGGCCACGTTGGCCGCGTTCGCGTTCGGCCTCGTGGAGGCCTATGTGCCTGCCTTGGCCTCGCCGGTGCCCTGGGTCTCGCTGGCGGCGGGGCTGGGCGTGGGGCTGACGATTTCGGTGCTGGCGGGCGGCGCCCTGAACGCGAGGATCCGCCTGGCCGTGGCGGCGGCGGCCCAGCGCGAGCGCCGCTTCAGCCGCTTGCTGGCGCTGGCGGCCGACGTGTACTGGGAGGTCGACGAGCAGATGCGCCTGGTGGCCGCCGGCCGCCACGACCAGGACCTGCGGCCCCTGGGCACGGCGGCCGGGGCCGGCATGCCCTTCGATGCCCTGCCGGCGCTGCAGATGGACAAGGAGGTCCGCGATCGCATCCGCGCCGATGCCGCCGCGCGGCGATCGTTCCGCGACCTGCCCGTGGCCTGGCAGCACCGCGACGGCCAGCGCCGCTCGTACCTGCTCAGCGGCGAGCCGCGGCTGGACCGCGGCGGCCACTTCCGCGGCTTCTGGGGCGTGGCGCGCGACATCACCGCCATCGAGGCCACGCGCGCCGCGCTGGCCGACTCGCGTGTGCGCTACGAGGCCTTGTTCCGCAACGCGCCGCTGCCGGTGCTGCTGCATGTCGACGCCCGCATCGTCGACGCCAACCCGGCTGCCGCGCGGCTGCTGGGGCACGCGTCGGTCGAATCGATGCGCGGCGTGTCGCTGCTCGACCTGTACGCCGACGACGCCGACCGCGCGCTGGCGCGCCAGCGTCTGCGCCAGCTGGCCACGCAGCCCCTGGGTACGCGGCTGCCGCTGGTCGAGTTGAAGCTGTGCACCGAGGGCCGCGCGGCCATCGTCAGCGCCACCGCGGTGCGTGTCGACCTGCAGGGCGAGTCGGCCGTGCTGTCGATGTTCGTCGACGTCACCGAGCGCCACCAGGCCGAGGAGGCGCTGCGCCGCTCCGAGGCGACGCTGTCGCACCTGGTGGACACGAGCCCCGACGTCATCTCGCTGACCGATCTTGAGACCGGCCGCTACGAGATGGTCAACCGCGCCTTCGAGCAGGTGATCGGCTGGTCGCAGGCCGAGGCCGTGGGCCGCACCTCGCTGGAGCTGGGCATCTGGGGCAACGCCGCCGGCCGCGAGCGCTTCGTGCAGCAGTTCCAGCGCGACGGCAAGCTGGTTGATCTGCCAATTCCGTTCCGTTGCCGCGACGGCCGCATCGTGACGCTGATGATCTCGGCGGCGCGCTTCCGGTTCGACGGCCGCGACATGCTGGTCATCAACGGCCGCGACGTGAGCGCCCGCGAGCGCGAGCGCCTGGAGCGCGCGGCCATCCTGGACAACGCCGGCATCGGCGTGGCCGTGACGCGCGACAGCCACTTCGTGCTCGTCAATGCCGAGTTCGAACGCATGATCGGCTGGCGCGATGGCAGCCTGATCGGGCTGCCGAGCAGCGTCGTCTGGAAGAGCGAAGCCGACTACGCCGAGGTCGGCAACGTGGTGGGCCCGGCGCTGGCGCAGGGCGGCAAGATCGAGATCGAGCGCGAGGTGCGCCGGCGCGACGGCAGCCACTTCCTGGCGCGGCTGCGTGCCGGCGTCGTCGACCCGCATCGCCCGGCCGAGGGCGGCACGGTGTGGATCGTGGAGGACATCACCGAGCGCCGTCAGTTCGAGGAAGCACTGGCTCGCGCGCGCGACGACGCCGAGGCCGCCAACCGCGCCAAGAGCGCCTTCCTGGCCAACACCAGCCACGAGCTGCGCACGCCGCTGAACGGCCTGATGGGCCTGGCCCGCCTGGCGCGCGACCCCGACCTGCCGGAGCCGCTGCGCGGCCAGTACCTGTCGCAGATCGAGGACAGCGCGCAGTCGCTGGCGGCCATCATCTCGGACATCCTCGATCTGTCCAAGATCGAGGCCGGCCGGCTGCCCATCGAGGCCGCGCCATTCGACGTGGCGGCGCTGCTGGAGACCCTGGTGCACACCTACCGCACGCTGGCCGAGGCGCGGGGCCAGAAGCTGCTGCTGGAGATCGACCCCGCGCTCGGGCCCGTGGTCAGCGGCGACGCGCTGCGCGTGCGCCAGATCGTCACCAACTACGTCGCCAACGCCATCAAGTTCACCGATCAGGGCTTCGTGCGCATCACGGCGCATCGGGTGGACGGGGCCGCACCGATGCTGCGGCTGGCCTGCGAGGACACGGGCCCGGGCATCGATCCCGAGGTGCTGTCAGAGCTGTTCAAGCCCTTCACGCAGGCCGACCAGAGCACGACGCGGCGCTTCGGGGGCACGGGCCTGGGGCTGTCGATCTGCCGCGAGCTCGCGGCGCTGATGGGCGGGCGCGTCGGCGTGACCAGCGAGCGCGGCCATGGCAGCCGCTTCTGGGCCGAGTTGCCGCTGCCGCCGGCCACGCTGCCGCCCGCGGCCGGTGCCGGCACGGTGCCGGGCCACGAGGCCGCCGCGCTGGCCGGCATGCGGGTGCTGATGGTCGAGGACAACGCCGTCAACATGCTCATCGTCGTGGCCACGCTCCAGCGCTGGGGCGTGCGGGTCACCGAGGCCTGTGACGGCCACGAGGCGCTGGCCGCCGTCGAGGCCGCGCGCGAGCCCTTCGATGCCGTGCTGATGGACGTGCAGTTGCCGGGCATGAGCGGCCACGAGGCCACGCGCGAGCTGCGGCTGCGGCCCGCCGGCCGCAGCGTGCCCATCATCGCGCTCACCGCGGCGGCGCTGGTGCGCGAACGCGACCAGGCGCTGGCCTCGGGCATGGACGACTTCCTGACCAAGCCCATCGATGCCGACCGCCTGCAGGCGGCCCTGCTGCGCTGGCGCGGCGGGCGCGCGCAGCCGCCCGCGGGCCCCGCGGCCTGATCAGCCGCCGGCGAGCGACGCCAGCGGCATCGGCTTGCCGGTGAGGTAGCCCTGGATCAGCTTGAAGCCGAGGTGGCGGCAGACGGCGGCCTCGGCCTCGGTCTCGACGCCTTCGGCCAGCGGCACGGCGCCGACGTCGATGGTCCAGCGCACCAGATCGGCCAGGCTGTTGCGCTCGCTGTCCGACGCGCGGTCGATGCCCCGGATCAGGCCCATGTCGATCTTGACGTAGTGCGGCGGCACCTTGAAGAGCTGCTTCATGCGGCCGAAATCGCCGGCGCCAAAGTCGTCGTAGGCAAACTCAAGCCCCAGCTCGGTGATGCGCTGGGCCAGCGTGCGCATGCCGGGGCCGTCCATCACGGCGGTTTCGTGGACCTCGATCACCAGCGCCGGCGGTTGCGCCAGTTCGCGCGTCGCACGCAGGCTTTGGAAGAAGGTCTCGGTGAAGGTCTCGTCGGGGTCGGTGTTGACAAAGAGCCTCAGGCCCTGGAGGTGCGGCGCCACCGCCGACACGCCGAACTGGCGAAACGCCGCGCTGAGTTCGGCATGGAGGTTGAGCTTCCTGGCGATGTCGAACAGCTGGCCTGGCGGCTGCTTCAACTGCGGGTGCTCGCAGCGGCCGAGCAGCTCGTAAGCGAACGGCGCGCCGCCGCTCGCCCGCACGATGGGCTGCACGGCGGCCGTGAGGCCCTTGCCGGCCAGCAGCTCGCGGAACTCGCGCTCGTGCTCGACGAAGTTCTGCGACAGCGCCTTGGCCCCTGTCGGCACGAGCATCGTGCGGTCGCCGTCCTCGGTGTCGCCCAGGGCCAGCCGCGTGGCGCTGTCCAGGCCGAGGCGAAACTCGGCGTTGCCGAAATGGATGATGTCTTCTTCGCCCACCCAGCACGGCCCATCGGTGCGCTGCCGGTTGACCCAGGTGCCGTTGGTGCTGCCGAGGTCGGCCAGCAGCAGGCGGCCGTTGGCTTCTTCACGGAACTCGGCATGCTGGCGCGACAGGCCGCGTGCTTCGACGGCCAGGTCGGCACCGGCGTCGCGGCCGACGCGGAAGGGCAACTTGGCAATGCGGTGCGTGACACGCGAACTGTCCGCGGCCACGCTTTCCAGGAACCAGGCTTCCATGCCCTCTACCTCACGGTCACTGCGGCCCTGCGGGCCTCGTTCGCCCGGTTGGGGCGTTGATGCAACGGAATGTAAACCCAACACTGCACCTGCCGCACGCGGCGAGGGCCACACAATCCGCGTGCATGAAGCCTGTTGTCGTGCACCGCCCGGAATTGCAGGCCTTCGTCATGGCCGCCGTTGCCGACAGCGGCGATGCCGGCGCGGCCACCAGGGCCGTGTGCGCGTACCGCCGCCAGGGCGACACGCTGGTGCTGCACCACACCGAGGTGCCAGCGGCGCTGCAGGGCCAGGGCCTTGCCGCCGTGCTGGTGCAGGCCGCGCTGGACTGGGCGCGTGCCGAGCGGCTGCAGGTGCGGCCGGTGTGCAGCTACGTGTCTGCTTACATGCGCCTCCACCCGGACACCCTCGACTTGCTCAAGCCGCCGGGCTGAGAGCTTGTGAAGCACTCCGCCACGCCCGCTCGTGCGCCCGAAACGGCGCCGCTCGTCGTTGCAAATGCTCGCCGTAGCCCGGGCTACGGCTGCGCTTTGCGCCTAGATCGACACCGT
>JAIYDH010000089.1 GCA_027487585.1 Rubrivivax sp. | reverse complement strand
TTCCAGAACGCGGCCCGCTACCGCTGGGACCGCCTGCGCCAGTGGGCCGGCAGCGTGCTGGCGGGCGTGCTGGCGGCGGTGGTGGCGCTGCAGGCCGATTGGTCGGGCCACGGGCTGCTGGCCGTGCCCTTTGTGCTGATCGCCGGGGCCCTGGCACCGTTCGCCAACGACGTGGTCAACAGCCTGTCGCGCTTCGGCGGCAAGGCCTAGGCGCCACCCGTCCCGGTGTGATGGAGTCCTCTTGAGCCTCGAGCTGACCCTCTGCGACGACCCCTCCGGCGACCCCCGGGTGGCGCGGCCCGGGGAGATCGCCGCCATTGGCCAGGCCGTGCCTTCCGCGCTGCTGCTGCTCATCCACGGCTACAACAACGACGTCGACGAGGCCAACGCGGCCTACGACGCCTTCGAGCGGCTGCAGCGCCAGTTGTCGGGCCAGCCCGACTACGCGCCTGGCACCACGGTGGCCCGGGTCTTCTGGCCCGCGGGCAGCCACTTCTGGCAGTTCATGGCCGCCATCCGCCGCGTGCCGGCAGTGGGCGCGGCGCTGGCCGAGAGCCTGCAGGACATCGCCCGCCTGCAGCAGCGGCCGTTGTTCGTCAGCGTGGTGGCGCACTCCCTGGGCTGCCGCCTGGCGATGGAAACCATCCGCGCGATCCGCCAGCAGGGGCCGTCGCTCGTGGTGTTCGACCGGCTGGTGTTCTTCGCCGGCGCGCTGGCCACCGTGCAGTTGCAGTCGCCGCCCGATTCACGCCAGCTGCGCCAGGGCTGGGACGCGGTGATCAAGGGCGGCGTGCGCAGCCTGTACTCGCCCGCCGACGACGTGCTGTCGCTGGCGTTTCCGCTGGGCTCGACGATGGCCGGGCACGGTGAGCCCAAGCTGCCCACGGCCTTGGGCCATGACTACTGGGCCCTCCCGGCGCGACCGGCCAATCTCGGCCAAGCCGAGAACCGCGGCGCGGGCCACTCCGACTACTGGGGCTGGCGCACCCAGACTGCCGCCAGCAACGGCCGCTTCGCCAGCCAGGAGGCGCGCCGCTTTCTCGATCTGGCACACGGTCAGCGCGAGATGCCGAGCCGCTACGCGCCCGATCGAACGCTCGAGCAGCGCGAGCAAGTGCGGCGCGAGCAGGCGCAGCGCGAGGCGGCGTCGCGCCTGGCCTTCGGGACCTGAGCGCCATCGCGGCCGGTTCAGCGCGGGCCGGGCCCGGCCTTGTCCAGGCCCAGGTGCACGTTGAACGCCGCCACGGCCTGCTCAAGGCTGTCGGCGTGTTGGCGCAGCCGGTTGGCAGCCTCGCCGGAGCGGTCGACGGCGGCCACGCTGCGCCGCGTGGCACTGCCGATCTCGTCGACCGAGCGGGCGATGCCGCTGAAGCCCTCGGTGTGCTCGCGCGTGCCGCGCGCCATCTCGTCGATCAGCCGGGTCACCTGCTCGACCGAAGCCACCACGCCACCCAGCGTGCGCCCGGCCTCGTTGACCGTGCCGCTGCCGGCCTGCACACGCTCGACCGAGGTGCCGATCAGCGTCTTCACCTCGCGCGCGGCCTGCGCGCTGCGCTGCGCCAGCGCCCGCACTTCGGATGCGACGACAGCGAAGCCGCGGCCCTGCTCGCCAGCACGTGCCGCCTCGACCGCGGCGTTCAGCGCCAGGATGTTGGTCTGGAACGCGATGCCGTCGATGACGTTGACGATGTCGCCGATGCGGCGCGACGACTCGTCGATGCCGCTCATCGTCTCCACGACCTTGCCGATCATCTCGCCGCCCTCGGCCGCCACGCGTGAGGCGTGCACCGCCAGCTCGTTGGCGCGGCGCGCGCTCTCGGTGCTTTCGCTGACGGAGACGTGCATCGCGCTGGTGACGTCCAGGGTGCCCGCCACGGCCTGCTCGTGGCTGCGGGTCACCTGCGCCAGTTCACCGTTGGCGGCCTCGATCTCGCGCGCGGCGCTGGCGATGTTGCCTGCGGCGTCGCGCACCCGGCGCACCACTTCGTTGAGCCGGCCCTGCATGTGCACGATGGACTCGAACAGGCTGCCGAACTCGTCGCCCTTGCGCACGTAGATCTCGCTGGCCAGATCGCCGCTCGCGATGCGCTGCGTGACCAGCTGCGCGCGCCGGAAAGCGCCCCGCATCATCGACGCCAGCCGCCACGACAGCCAGGCCGCCACCGCCAGGCCCAGCAGGGCCAGCACCGGCACCCCGACCTCGACCTTGCGGGCATCGGCCTCGGCTTCGCGAACGGCCCCCAGCATCAGCTCCGACTGGAATGCGCGCTGCGCGTCGATGATCTCGAGCACGGCGTTGCGCGCCCCAACCAGCTCGCTCTCAAGCTGGGCAAAGGCCGCGACGTTGTCGCCGGCCTGCACCTTGGCCAGCACCTCGCCACCGAGGCGCCAGAACACGGCGTCGCGCTTGCGCCACTCGGCAATGAACTGACGGCCGCGGTCGGTGGTGATGTCACGCTCGAACGCGTCCACCTGCTTGAGCAGCTCACGCCGGAACTGGCCGATGCGCTCCAGCGTTTGCGCCTTGGCTTCGGGCGTGGTGACGAGCATCGCGTGCCGGGCCTCCAGCGAGATGCGGAACATCAGCACCTGCATGGCCGCCATGCGCTCGGACTGCGGGGCGTAAAGGGTGCCCACGCGCTCGGTGGCCTGCACCACGCGCTCCAGCACGACAAAGGTGAAGGCGCCGATGGCCAGGATCACCCCGAACAGCATCGCCTGGATGGCGAGCAGCTTGCGGCCTATGGGAATACGGTGGGCATTGGAATACGTCATGGCGGTAGGGATCTCGGGTGCAGGGATGCTGGCGTTCCAGCAGGTGACTTCGGCGGTCTGGCGCCAGACTTGAACGGCCCGATCTTGGGCAGGGAATTTGGCGCTCAGGCTTGCGGATCGCTGACGCGACATCTGCAACCACCCTGGATCGACCCGCGCCCCACCGGCCCCGGCCCCGCCCGGCCGGCGCCGGCGGCCGGAGCGGGGCCCGGTGGCGCGACCCCCTAACATCGCCGGCTTCGCCCAACCGGGCGCCCGCCCCTGTTTGATGCCCACGCGCCCAGCCGCTGCCACCTCGCTGCGCTCCACGCCTGCCTGGATGGAGCTGCGCTCGGGTCTTGCCGGCATGCTGATCAGCCTGGCCCCCACCTTGACGATCGGGCTGCTGGCGTTTGCCACGCTGGGCCCGCAGGCGGCCGAGCTGGGCATCCCGGCCGCATTGATTTCCAGCGTGGTGGGCGGCGCGGTGTTCGCGCTGCTGGCCCGCGGGCCGATGCCGGCGGGCGGGCCATCGGCGGCGCCCGCGCTGGTGGTGGGCGTGCTGGTGGCGCGTGTCGCCGCCGACCCCGCCTTCGTGGCCACCGACGCCGCCGCAGTGGCGCAGCTGCTCGCGCTGGTGGCCACGGCCGTCGTCAGCATGGGCTTGCTTCAGATCGCGCTGGGCTTGTCGGGGCTGGTGCAATTTGCCAAGTTCGTGCCGCAGCCGGTGTTGGCCGGCTACATGAACGGGGTCGCGCTGCTGGCCCTGCTCTCGATGTTGCCGTTGCTGCTGGGCTGGCCCATCGGCAGCCTGTGGTCCGGGGGCTGGGCCTCGGTCATGCAGGTGCAGCCGGCGACGCTGCTGGTGGGCCTGATCACCGTGGCCATCACCATCGGGCTGCCGCGCCTGCGCTGGGGGCAGCACCTGCCGGTCACGCTGCTTGGGCTTGTCGTCGGCACGGGGGCTTTTGTGCTGTTGCAGACGGCACTGCCGTCCGCGCCCCTGGGCCCGCTCACCGGGGCTCTGCCGGCCGCCTGGCCCCATCCCGAGACCCTGGCCCCGTGGTTCGGCCAGGGTGACCACTCGCTGCTGCACCGGCACGCCGCCGCCGCGCTCAGCGCCGGGCTGGTGATGGCCTTGATCGGCACGCTGGAGCTGGTGCTCAACAACCTGGCCATGGATCAGGCCTGCCTCACGCGCACCGACCCGCGGCGCGAGGTGCTGGCGCTGGGCGCCGCCAATATCGCGTCGGGGCTGGTGGGCGGGCTGCCGCTTTTGCTGCTGCGGGCGCGTGCGCTGCACATGCTGCAGGCCGGCGGGCGCACGCGGGCGAGCCTGTTGATCTGCTGCAGCGGGTTCGCCTTGCTCGGGCTGGTGGCGGCGCCGCTGCTGTCGATGCTGCCGCAGGTGGTGCTGGGCGGGATGATGGTCACGGTGTACCTGCTGACGGTCGACCCCTGGTCGCTGAACCTGGCGCTGCAGTGGTGCCGGGGCCGGCGCGAGGCCGACGTGCAGCTGGCGCTCGGCGTGGTGGCCCTGGTCTGCGCGGTGACGGTGGTGCTGGGGTTCCCGGCCGCGGTGGCGGTGGGGGCAGCGCTGTCGATGATGCTGTTCATCCGCAGCATGAACCGCTCGCTCGTGCGCCAACGCTACAGCGGCGATGCCTTGCCCTCGCGCCGCATCTACGCCGTCGCCGACGAAGCCCGGCTGCAGACCCTGCGCCCGCGCATCACGGTGCTGGAGCTCGAAGGCGCGCTGTTCTTCGGCAGCGCCGACCGCATTGCCGAGCTGGCCGACAGCCTGGACAGCAGCTGCCACACGCTGGTGCTGGACTTCCGCCGCGTCAGCCTGATCGACTCGTCAGGCGCGGTGGTGCTGCAGCAGCTGCACCGGCGCCTGGCCGAGCGCGGCGTGTCGCTGCTGCTGGCGGGTGTGGCAGCCGACAACCGCCATGGCCGCGTGCTGGCGCAATTTGTCGGCGAGGGCCTGGGGGCGAAGTTGGGCATGCCCGACATCGACCAGGCCATGGAGCGCGCCGAGTGGCAGCTGCTGGCGCAGGCCGGCTTCGAGCCGCTGCGCGAGACGGTGCCGATCGAGCAGCTGAGCCTGATGGACGGCCTCGACGCGGCGCAGCGCGCGCGCCTGGCGGCCTGCCTGCAGCCGCGGCGGCTGGCGGCGGGCGAGTGCCTGTTCCGCCAGGGCGACCCCGGCGACCGGCTGTACGCCATCAGCTCGGGTTCGATCGACGTGCTCAACGCCCCCGTGCCGGGCAGCACGGCGCTGCGCCAGCGCTACGTGAGCCTGTCGCCCGGCATGATGCTGGGCGAGACCGCCATGCTCGACGGCGGCGGCCGCAGCGGTGAGGCGGTGGCCGTGGGCGACACCGAGGTGCATGCGCTGGACCAGGCCACGCTGATGCGGCTGCGTGACGAAGACCCGCTGCTGTACGCGCAGGTGTTCCGCAACGTGGCCCTGCACCTGTCGCAGCGGCTGCGCGCCGCGGCCTGGGCCTGGCGCGCCAGCACGAACTGAACAGGCCCGGCGGCCACCGCGCCCGGCGGGGCTTCGGCTTGCCGCCGCGTGGCGCGCACCGCCACACTAGCGCTCATCAACCAGGTCACCAACGAGGCCGCCCATGGCGGATGACACCATGCTGGATCGGATCAAGGAACTCGGCGGGCAGATCACGAGCTCGGCCGTCAAGGTGGCCGGCTCGATGAAGGACGGCGCCGACTCGGTGGCCGCGCAGGCCGGCGATGCGCTGCAGGCCACCAAGCGCAAGGCTGCCGACCTCGGCAACAGCGCCGGCAACGCGGCCACGCGCGAGGCCGTGGTGCAGATGCGCGACATGCTAGCGCTGGCCGCCGAGGAGCTGCGCGCACGCCCCATCGTCGACGGCCCGGTGACGCTCACCGCCAAGGTCGACCTCATGCTGACCTCACTGCAGATGGAGTTCGTGCTGCACCCCGACACGCGCGTGCTGCACGTGCCCCGGTCGACGGGTGCCGAGCCTGGCGACGCGGCAGCGCCCGGCGATCAGGCGCGCGCGGGCTCCACGGTGGTGGTGACGGCGCACCCGAAGGCCTGAGTGCTGGCCGCGTAGTCCCAGCGTTCGACGACGCAGCGGCCCGTGGCCGCCGACGCGGCCACTGCCGCCGCGCCCCAGCGCAGCAGGTTCACCGAGTTGGGCGCCTGCGGCCGTGTGCGCGACGACACCGCGGTGCCGGCCTGCACCACCCACAGCGGCCGTGCCAGGCCGGGCAGGGGCAGCGTGCAGGGCAGGTGGATGTGCCCGCCCATCACCAGGTCGGCGCCAGCCGCCGACCAGGCCCGCGTGGCTGCCGCGTGGCCGCGCAGCAGGTGCGGCCGCTCGCTGGCATGCGGCACGGCCGCCGGCTGGTGAACCACCACCACGCGCAACTGCTGTGGGCCGGCGCTGGCCAGCCGCCGGGCGACGCGCTCGATCTGCGGCGCCGACACCTCGCCGTTCTTGTGGCGCCAGGCGCGCGTGGTGTTCACGCCCAGCACCAGCAGATCGGGCGACTCATGCACCGGTTCCAGCTCGTTGCCAAAAGCCGCGGCGTAGCGCCCGTAGGGCCGGCTCAGCCGCGACCACAGGTCGAACAGCGCGATGTCGTGGTTGCCGGGGATGGCCAGCACCGGCGCGCCGAGCCGCTCGACAAAGGCCCGGGCCGCCCGAAACTGCGCCGGCCGCGCGCGCTGCGTGATGTCGCCCGACAGCACCACCAGGTGGGGCCGCTGCTGCGCGGCCAGCGCCACCAGCGCCTCCACCACCGGGGGCTGTTCGGTGCCGAAGTGGGTGTCGGAGATCTGCAGCAGCACGCTCATGCCGCAGGCTCCGGAGCCTTCATCAGGTACAGCGGCCGCTCGAGCACGCGGATGTCGATGGGCACGCGCATGCGGCGCACCTCGCCGTCGAAGGCCACCGTCACCTCGCGGCGCCCGGGTGCCAGCCTGGGCCGCACGACCAGGTGCTGGAACTCGAAGCTCTCGACACCGGCGGCCTCGCCGAGCCGGCCCATCGCGCCGTGCAGCATCAGGCCGATCATCGACAACGTGCCGATGGGCCGAAGCATCAGTGCGGCCATGCTGCCGTGGCCGGGCGTGCCGGCCAGCGTGTCTTCGGGTTCGGCGCCGAGCTGCTGCAGCTGCAGCCGGTTGTTGCCCATGAACAGCGTCAGCGTCTGCACGTCGCGCGCCGTCTCGCCCATCTCGATGTGCAGCCGCAGGCGGCGCTGCGCCCTCAGCAGCGTGGCACAGCCCGCCACGAAGGCCACCCAGCGGCTGCGGCCGAAGCGCGCCTTGTAGGCCTCGCGGTCCTGCAGCAGCTCGGGGTAGAGGCCGAGGCTGGCGTTGACCAGGAACACGTGCTCGTTGATGCCGGCCACCTGCACCGGCGCCGGTGCCGCGTTCAGCAGCAGTTGCACGGCCGCGGCCGGATCGGACGGCAGACCGTGGGTGCGGGCGAAGTAGTTGAAGGTGCCCTGCGGCACCACGCCCATGGCGCAGCCGGCGGCATGCGCGGCCTGAGCCACGGTGTTGAGCGTGCCGTCGCCGCCCACCGCGACCACGGCCGTGCGCGTGGCCAGGGCGCGGGCAGCGGCGTCATGGGCGACGCCGGGCAGCTCGGCCGGGCGGCACAGGTGAAGCTCGCCGCGCCGGCCGGCGGCCTGCAGCGCGGCCTCGATGGTCTGGCGCCGGGTGTCGGCGTCGCTGCGGCCGGCCCCGGCGTTGATGACGAACTGCAGCGCCGTCGCGGGGTCGATCTCGGGGGCGTCGATCGAGGGCATGCCGGGCCGGTTCAGGCGTGGCGCAGCAGGTCGCCGAAGACGGTGTTCTCGCCTTCCTTGCGGTCGAGGCCCGGGGCGTCGTACAGCACGAGCCAGCTCGGCTTGCCACCCGACAGCGCCGGCGGCAAATCGCAGATCGCCTCGGCCCGGTTGGTGTTGCGCCCGTGGGGCAGCGACACCGACTCCGTCAACGCCGCCTCGAAGCGCACCGGCTCGCGGTTGGCCGCCAGCACGGGGCGCGCGCCAGGCCACTTGAAGACGCGGATCTCGCCGTTCAGCACCATCGTCGGGCCGGCGAGGATGTAGAGGTCGTCGCCCGAGAAGTGCAGGTCGCGCACGCCCAGGCCGTCGAGCTGCAGGAAGTGTTTGCGGATGAGCGTGCCGCTGTCGTCGAGCGGGGCCAGGCGGAGCTGGTCGCTGCGCAGCTCGACCGCCACCTCAAGCAGCGCCGACCAGCCGCGCAGCACCGGCCCGCGCAGGCCCAGCAGCAGCCGGCGGCCGTCGACGGCCAGGCCCTCGATGTCGAAGCCGTTGTCCTTGCCGGGAATGGCCATGTAGGGGCCGAAGTGCGGGTCGTCGGCCAGTGCCCGCGTGAGCAGGTTGTGCTGCGCATCGCCCTTCAGGCGCAGCGCGTGCCGGCCGTCCTTGGCCTGCCGCACCAGGCAGGGCTCGCCGCGCGCGTCGGGCTCGATGGGCAGGCAGGCGAGCAGCCGGCGGTTGCCGTCGAGCGACAGCTTGGCCAGGCGTTTGGCGTTGTCGGCGTGGCTGCGTTCGGGGCGGGCGTTCTTGCGCTTGTAGCCATGCGAGCCCACCACCCACAGGTAGCCGTCGGCCACGGCCATGCCTTCGAGATCGGCCTCTTCGTCGGCGGCGCCGGGCAGGTCGAGCAGTTCGGCGAGCGGGAAGTCGCGCACCTCGCCGAAGCGCAGCGTCTCGCTGCCGGTGGGGCTCAGGCGGCGCAGGCGGTCGAGGCCGCAGGCCTCGTCACCGGCCACCCAGAGCCAGTCGCCGGTGAAGGCGGCGCCCGAGAGGTTGGTCTTCACCAGGGAGTCGGGCGCGAACTCCAGGCGGACGGCGTTGGCGCTGCGGGCGTTGGGCATCGGGTGGGTCTCCAAAGGGCCGGGTGCACGGACAGGGCAGGTGCTCGGACGCGCAGCGGCATCTGCGTTCAGAGCGCCCGCGGCTCGCGCCGGAGTGTGCCGCTGCCGCCCCCAGCCGGGCCAGGGCCTTCGTGGAGGCCTTGGTCGGCCAGGGGCGGTGCGCTGCCCGTTTGGGGAGCGCCCGGTCGGTGCGTGTCGAGCGCAATGGGCTGCACAGGCGCGCAGCCCAGGCCCGCATCAGGCCATCGCCAGACCGGCCCCCAGCACGGCGGCCAGCAGCACCAGCACCGGCGGCGGCCAGCGCCAGCGCATCAGCAGCACGAGCGCGAGGG
This sequence comes from Rubrivivax sp., assembly GCA_027487585.1. Lineage (GTDB taxonomy): Bacteria > Pseudomonadota > Gammaproteobacteria > Burkholderiales > Burkholderiaceae_C > Rubrivivax. The sequence goes on along the minus strand of JAIYDH010000089.1, from coordinate 1,816 downwards.
CGGCCAGCGCCAGGTCGGCCAGCGTGTGCAGCGCAGCGCCGCCCACCGGCCCGGCCAGCGCCGCGGCCAGCAGGCCCACCACCGCGGCGTTGATGCCGGCCATCGCCCGCTGCACGCCCGCGCGCTGGCGCAGCGTCTCCCAGAACGGCAGGGCCCCGGCCACCAGCAGCAGCCCAGGCAGGAACACCGCCACCAGCATCACGAGGCCCCCTGCCACGCCGCCCGCGGCGCCCGCGCCCGGCCACTGCATCGCCGCGCCCAGGTAGGCCGCAAAGGTGAACAGCGGCCCCGGCACAGCCTGCGTGGCGCCGTAGCCGGCCATGAAGGCCTCGGGGCTGATCCAGCCCGGCGGCACGACAGCAGCCTGCAGCAGCGGCAGCACGACATGGCCGCCGCCGAACACCAGCGCGCCGGCCTGGTAGACCACTGCCACCGCCAGCAGCGAGCCCGACCCGGTACTGGTGGCGAGCGCCGGCAACAACAGCAGCAAGGCCGCAGCCAGCGCCAGCAGCAGGGCGCCGCTGCGCCGGCTCACACCGGAGTGGGCGTGCGCGCCGGGCAGCAGCAGCGGCGGCTTCAGCACCCAGCGCCCAACCAGCCCGCCCAGCACGATGACGCCCCACTGCCCCGCCACCCCCGGCACGGCCCAGGCCAGCAGCGCCGCGGCCGTGGCCAGCGCGGCGCGTGGCGCGTCGGGGCACAGGCTGCGCGCCATGCCCCACAGCGCCTGCGCCACCACGGCCACGGCCACCAGCTTGAGCCCGTGAAGCGCCCCTGCCGCGGCAGGGCCCGCCGCCGCGACCCCTTGGGCCAGGCCCAGCGCCAGGCCGATCAGCAGCAGCGCCGACGGCATCGTGAAGCCCAGCCAGGCCGCCAGCGCGCCGCCCCAGCCGGCGCGCTGCAGGCCGAGCGCAAAGCCGACCTGGCTGCTCGCCGGCCCGGGCAGGAACTGGCACAGCGCCACCAGGTCGGCATAGGCGTTGTCGTCGAGCCAGCGCCGCCGCTCGACAAACTCGGTGCGGAAGTAGCCCAGGTGCGCCACCGGGCCGCCGAACGAGGTGCAGCCCAGCCGCAGGAAGGCGCCGAAGACCTCGGCCACGGAACCGGGGCCGGGGGCGCGGTCGGGCGTGATCGGCTTCATGGCGCGCGAACGATAGGCCAGACCCGGGCTGCGCCCGAACACAATGCGCCGATGCCCGAAGAGATCTCCTCCCGCACACCGCTGTTGCCGGCGCAGTTGTCGGCGGTGTTGCCGGCGCTGTAGCCGTGGTCCGCTTCTCGCGCGCTGTGGTCCGCCTGCTTTGGCGCGCTCTCGCGGGCGGGGCGCTGCTGCTGGGTGTCGTGGGCATCGTGGTGCCGGGCCTGCCCACCGTGCCCTTCTTGCTGCTGGCGGCCTGGGCCGGTGGCAAGGGCTGGCCGGCGCTCGAGGCACGTCTGCTGGCGCACCCGCGCTACGGGCCCGTCATCTCGCGCTGGCGCGACCACGGCGCGATCCCGCGGCGCGCCAAGTGGCTGGCCAGCGGCATGATGCTGCTGAGCGCGACCGTGCTTTGGTTCACCGCGCTGCCGCTGGCGGCGCGCGTGGCGATCCCGCTGTTCATGCTGGCGGTCGCCGTGTGGATGTGGCGGCGGCCGGAGGTGTAGCTGGCTGTGTGCTTGCTGGCCGCCTTTGGCGGCCTTTGGTGGTCACTCTGCAGCGCGCGTCGCGGCAGGCGGTACACGGTGCGGGCGCTAGGTGTGGCGGTCGGCCCGTTGGGCCGACTGCCTTCCGCTGCTCGACTTGAGGGGGCACCGCAAAACTCGCTGCGTTCGCTGG
>JAIYDH010000091.1 GCA_027487585.1 Rubrivivax sp. | reverse complement strand
TCAGTCGGCCGGCGCTGCGCAGCGTGCTGGCCAGCAGCTGGCAGCCGTCGTCGAGCTCGCGCTGGGCCAGCCAGGCGGCGCGTGCGGCGGCGCGCACGTCGGCGCCGTCTTCATGCTGCGTGATCAGCGCGTAGCAGGTGACCTCGCGGTCGTCGTTCATGCGAAAGCGCGGGAACTCGACGCGGAAGTTCGCCCAGTCGCGGCGCGCGCCCAGCTCGAGCAGCCAGTCGTTGCGCAGGCGGTCTTCGACGTAGCTGCCCGGCCAGCGGGCATAGAACTCATCGAGATCGGCTTGGCGCGCCTCGACCAGGCGGTTCGTGAGCGCCCAGTAGTCGGCCCACTGCGCCAGCGGATGGCGCGTGCGCTGCAGGCTGGCGCTGGCGGCCACCAGGGCGGCCTGGTCCCTGCGGCGCAGGGCCTCGCGGGCCTGCAGAAGCGTTTCGTCGCTGCCTGCGGCCAGCACCGCGGCCGGGGTGCGCGCCGCTTGTGCAGCGGCGGGCGGGCTGCTCAGGACAAAGGTCGCCGCGGCGACAGCGGCTGCAGCGCAGGGCAGGAGTCGCCCCATGGGCGGAAGAGGGCGGTTCATGCGGTGAATCTAGCGCATCGACCGTGTCGAAACGGCCGAAGAGTCCGCGCTTTGAACGCCGTCTTCAGCGATCGGCTCGCCGAGTGCGGCGCGTGTGGCTGCGGCCTGCTCCAGCAGCCACGCATCGACAGCGGCGACGCCGGGGCGATCGTCGCGATCGGGCCAGCGCACGAGCCAGTAGGCATGGCGCAGCCGCAAGCGGCCGGCCTCGCCCAGCGGCTCTACCAGTTCGCCTCGCGCCAGAGCCTCGGTGACGAGCGCGACGCGTGCCAGCGCCACGCCCTGGCCAGCCAGGGCGGCCTGGATCTGCTGGTAGGTGTAGTTGAGGTAGATCCAGGCCTTCGGCTCACCCATCGCGGGCGCGTGCGCGCGCTGCCACGAACGCCAGGACAGCGCGGCTGCGTTCGGCCTCGCGTCATCTTCTTCCAGTAGCACGTGGCGGGCCAGATCGGCGGCGCGGCGGATCGGTTGCCGCGCCAGCAGCGACGGGCTCGCCACGGGCGTGAGCAGCTCGCCGAAGAGGCGCGTCGAGCCCGGCGGTGCCCTCTCGGGCCGGCAGTAGCGCAGCGCGCGGTCGAGCTCTGGGTCGTCCAGTTCGGCCAGATGGTCGCTGGCCGAGATGCGGATGTCGATGCCGGGGTGCAGGTCCTGAAAGCTGTGCAGCCGCGGCAGCAGCCACAACGACGCGAACGAGGCGAAGGTCGTCAGCCCGACGGGCTGGCGGTGGCGCTGCTGGCGCAACTGGCGCACGGTGGTGTCGAGCTGCACCAGCAGCGGATCGAGGGTGCGCCGCAGCGTCGCCCCTGCGCCGGTGAGCGCCACGTGGCGCGTGCCGCGCGTGAACAAGGGCGTGCCGATCTCCTCCTCGAGGCTGCGGATCTGGCGGCTGATGGCCGGTTGCGTGAGATGCAGCTCCTCGGCTGCACCTCGAAAACTGGACAGGCGGGCCACCGCTTCGAAGGCCCGCAGCGGGCCGATGGCCAGCGGGCGTTGGCGTGGGTGATTCATGCGCTCGGATTATCAATGTGGGGCGGCGATTCGATTGGACCGTTGCCGTCTGCCTGACGATCATCCCCTGCCTGACATCGAAACTCCGATATCCTGAGCCGGAGACCTGCCATGACGATGATGACGATTCCTCATCAAGCCGCCGCCACTGCCGGCTGGGCGCTGGCGGCCGGAGCCGTGCGTTCGCTGCCGGCCGTGGCCACGCCGCGGCTGTTGCTGGTGCTGTGCGGCCGCGTCTGGATCACCGAGTGCATCGCTGACGGCGCCGGCCGCGTGGCGATCGACCACTGGCTGGACGCCGGCCAGACATTGGCCCTGCCCGCGGGCAGCCGCTGGATCGTCGAGTCGGCCCTGGCGGCCCGTGTGTTGCTGCTATTGCCGCCGCCCGTCAGGCCGCCGGTCGCCGCGAGCGCTTTCGAATGGAGGCCTTGGCGGGCTTGGCGCGTGCGGATAGCGCGGCTCGCAGGGCCTGCCGCGCCCAGGGCTGCATGAGCGCGGATGACTCCAGCGCCTCGGCCGGGGGCGTCCAGTAGCGCAGGCTCATGCGCCGACCCCGGGCCTCGTATTCGAAAGGCTGCCCGCCGGCCTGCCGGAAGTGCGGCTCGCTGGCGTCGTCGGCCCGCAGGTACAGGCCTTCGTCGGCGATGAGGGCAACGAACAGCTCCTGGGCGTAGAGCCCGTAGCCACCGAACATGCGCTTCGCGCGCACCGGGCCCACGGGCTCCAGCAGCTCGAGGCAGTGCAGGACGAAGGGCGGCAGCGGGGCGACGGCCATGGGCGGAGCTCCGGGCGGAGAATAGCGGGCAGCGCCCTTGCCCGCGAGCCTGCCATGACGATCACGATGCCACCGTTCGAGCCCTCGCGCGACAAGAAGTCGCTGCGCCGCCAGCTGCAGGCCGAGCGCCAGACGCTGATCGACCGTCACCAGCGCGCCATGCACCTGCAGGAGGTGCTGCGCGTGTTCCTGATGGGTCGCGCCGACATGGCCGTGGGCGCCTACTGGCCGATCAAAGGCGAGTTCGACGCGCTGCCGGCGCTGTACCGCTGGGCCGATGCCGACGAGCGCCGCGTGATCGGCCTGCCCGTGATCGACAAGCAGACCAAGCAGTTGCGCTTCCAGATGTGGTTCCCGGGCTGCGAGATGGAAGAAGACGCCTACGGCATCCCCAAGCCCAAGGACACGCCGGTCTTCCACCCGACGCTGCTGCTGGTGCCCTGCGTGGGCTACGGCCCGCAGGGCGTGCGCCTGGGCTATGGCGGCGGCTTCTACGACCGCACGCTGGCCCAGCTGACGCCGCGGCCCACGACGGTGGGCCTGGCCTACGCGCACGGCTTCGTGCCCTGGCTCGAGGCCGAGCCGCACGACGTGCCGCTGGACGCCATGCTCAGCGACGAAGGCCTGGCCTGGCAGCGGCC
>JAIYDH010000232.1 GCA_027487585.1 Rubrivivax sp. | reverse complement strand
GCAAGCGCACCAAGCGCTGGCCCACCGTGCCCACGCTCGACGAGCTGGGCTACAAGACGGTGAGCGACTCGCCCTTCGGCGTCTGCGGCCCCAAGGGCATGGACCCGGCCGTGGTGCGCGCGCTGCACGACGCCTTCAAGAAGACGCTCGAAGACCCCGCCGTGCTGGCCAGCTTCGAGAAGTTCGACCAGACCGTGATCTACATGGACACCGAGCAGTACACGCGCTTTGCACGCGAGAGCTTCGCCGCCGAGAAGGCCACGATGGAGCGGCTGGGGCTGGCCAAGCCGGGCTGAATCACTTTGCAACCCATGAACACCCCCACCCCCGACCGCTGGAAGCACGACGGCGTTCGCGTCGTCCCCGCCAACCAGCTCGACCCGAACACCGCGCAGACGCCCGGCATGGACCGCAAGGCGGCGATCAACTTCGCGCGCGTCGGGGCCAGCAAGCTCTGGGCCGGCACCGTGCACATCCACGCCGGGGCAAAGACCGGCGCCCACCACCACGGGCCGCTGGAGAGCGTGATCTACGTCGTCAAGGGCCGTGCGCGCATGCGCTGGGGCGAGCACCTGGAGTTCACGGCCGAGGCCGGCCCGGGCGACTTCATCTACGTGCCGCCCTTCGTGCCGCACCAGGAGATCAACGCCAGCGCCACCGAGACGCTCGAGTGCGTGCTCTGCCGCAGCGACGGCGAGGCGGTGGCCATCAACCTGGACATCGAACCGGCCGAGAAGCCGCTCGACGTGGCCTGGATCGACCCCACGCACCCGGCCCCGCCGAAAGGCGCCGCATGACGATGCCGCCGCCGCGCGAGTTGCTGCGCGCCCTGTACGACACCGCGGTGGCGCGCGCGCTGCCTCTGCACACGCTGGGGGCCGTGTTGCCGCCGCCCCCCACGGCCGCCTCCGGTGGCCGCACGGTGGTGGTGGGTGCCGGCAAGGCCGGCGGCGCCATGGCCGCGGCCTTCGACGCGCTGTGGCCGGCCGATGCGCCGGTGAGCGGCCTCGTCATCACGCGCTACGGGCACGTGCCGCCGGCCTACCAGGCCCGGCCCGGGCGCATCGAGGTCGTGGAAGCCGCGCACCCGGTGCCCGATGCCGCCGGGCTGGACGCCACGCGCCGCATGGCCGGCCTGGTGCAGGGCCTGACGGCCGACGACCTGGTGATCGCGCTCATCTCCGGCGGCGGCTCGTCGCTGCTCACGATGCCAGCGCCCGGCCTCACGCTGGCCGACAAGCAGGCCATCAACCAGGCGCTGCTGAAGAGCGGCGCCGCCATCGACGAGATGAACACGGTGCGCAAGCACCTCTCGGCCATCAAGGGTGGGCGGCTGGCGGCGCTGGCGCACCCGGCGCGCGTGGTGACGCTGCTGATCTCCGACGTGCCCGGCGACGAGCCCGGCGTCATCGCCAGCGGCCCGACGCTGCCCGACCCGAGCAGCTGCGCCGACGCGCTGGCCATCTGCGCGCGCTATGGCATCGCGGTGCCGGCGGCCGCGCAAACCGGGCTGGTCAGCGGCGCCTTCGAGACGCCCAAGCCCGGCGACGCACGCTTCGCCGGCCACGCCAGCCAGGTGTTCGCCACGCCGCAGCAAAGCCTGGAGGCCGCCGCCGCGCAGGCGCGCGGCTGGGGGCTGGCGGCGCACATCCTGTCCGACGAGATCGAGGGCGAGAGCCGCGTCGTCGGCCAGGTGCACGCGGCGCTGGCGCGCGCGGTGGCGCGGCGCGGGCAGCCGTTCGCGGCGCCCTGCGTCATCCTCTCCGGCGGCGAGACCACCGTCACGGTGCGCAGCAAAGGCGGCCGTGGCGGGCGGGCAGGCGAGTTCCTGATGGGCTGCGCACTGGCGCTGCAAGGCCAGGAGCGCGTGTGGGTGCTGGCGGCCGACACCGATGGCATCGACGGCATCGAGAGCAACGCCGGCGCCATCGTCACGCCCGACACGCTGGCGCGCGCGCGGGCCCTGGGCCTGGATGCGCGCGCTGCGCTTGACCGCCACGACAGCCAGCCCTTCTTTGCCGCGCTCGGCGACCTCGTCGAACCCGGGCCGACCTTCACGAACGTCAACGACTTTCGCGCCCTGCTGGTGCTGTAGCGAGTGACCCCGAACCCCGAAGGTGGGGAAAAACCCGTCGATAGGCGTCGCGGCCCCGGCGCGAACGGCGCCGCAGCGACCGTCACCACTTGCAGCCGGCGGTGCCGCGCATGGCGTCGATCGCCAGTGGCACCACGGCCAGCAGGCCGGCACCGGCGTGGGCCTTGCGGCAGTCGGCGCGGGCGGCCTTTTCGATCTCGGTGGCGAGCTTGTCGGTTTCGGGCGGCCGCGGCAGCACCGGCAGCATGCCCGCCGTGCCCTGGCGCGAGAGCTCGCCGCCGCGCCAGCGGCCGAGTTCCAGGTTGAGCCGCTTCGGCGCGCTGGCGGCGGTGGCCGGCACGGCAATGTCAGCGCCGGTGCGCGGGCTGGGTTCGCCCGCAGACAGCGGACCTGGGCGGTCGACCTCGGGGCCGCGTGCGGCGGGTGTGGGCGCCAGCGCCGCTGCCGCTTCCAGCGGGCTGGGTGCGGGCGGCAAGGGCGCGTCTCGCACCCGGGCGCGCGGGCGCGGCGGGGCCTCGACCGCCGGCGCGGCACCCGCCTGCGACGGCAACGCGCTCGGCGCCCCGTGTTCCATCGGCCCGCGCAGCGTCACGTTCAGTCCGCCCTGCAAGCCTGCACTGGGCGGCGCCGTGCCTTCGGGCGCAAGGCCCAGCCCCACCGCCGCCCACAGGTGCAGCAGGCCCGCCAGCCACAGGCAGCGCACGAGCGTCATGCGGCTCGCCTGCGGCCAGGGGGCCAGGCGGGCAGACATCGGCAGGTCGTGCAGGACGGCAGTGGACACGGTTGCGTGGGGCAGTCGGTCCCGGCCAGTATCCGCCCGGCCTCGGGTTTAATCACGGCCATGAACCAACTCGAGCAGCTCAAGCAGCACACCGTCGTCGTTGCCGACACCGGCAACTTCAAGCAACTGGCCCAGTACGCCCCGCGCGACGCCACCACCAACCCGAGCCTCATCCTGAAGGCCGTGCAGCAGCCCGACTACGCGCCGCTGCTGGCCGAGACCGTGGCCGCGCACGCTGCGCAGCCGCTGGAGGCCATCATCGACGAGGTGCTGGTGCGCTTCGGCCGCGAGATCCTGAAGGTGGTGCCCGGCCGCGTGAGCACCGAGGTCGACGCGCGGCTGAGCTTCGACACCGAGGCCACCGTGGCGCGCGCCGAGCGGCTGATCGGGCTGTACGCCGCCGCCGGCATCGGCCGGGATCGCGTGCTGATCAAGATCGCCGCCACCTGGGAGGGCATCCGCGCCGCCGAGCGGCTGGAGCGCGCCGGCATCCGCTGCAACCTGACGCTGCTCTTTGCCTTCTGCCAGGCGGTGGCCTGCGGCGATGCGGGCGTGCGCCTGATCAGCCCCTTCGTCGGCCGCATCTACGACTGGCACAAGAAGGCCGCCGGCGCCAACTGGAACGAGGCCGCGATGGCCGGCGCCGCCGACCCGGGCGTGAAGAGCGTGCGCGCCATCTTCGAGCACTACAAGCGCCACGGCATCACCACCGAGGTGATGGGCGCAAGCTTCCGCAACACCGGGCAGATCGTGGCGCTGGCCGGCTGCGATCTGCTGACCATCGCGCCCGAGCTGCTGGCGGCGCTGCAGGCCAGCGACGCGCCGCTGACCAAAGCGCTCGATGCCGATGCGGCGCGTGCACTGCCGCTGCCGGCCGTGCACCACGACGAGAAGCGCTTCCGCTGGGCGCTGAACGAGGACGCCATGGCCACCGAGAAGCTGGCCGAGGGCATACGCGCGTTTGCCGTGGATGCGGCCAAGCTCGATGCGCTGATCGACGGGCTGCGCACATGAACCCAACGGCCCCCCGCTGCGACCACACCGCCGCCTGGGCCGCACTGGCCGGCCACTGGCAGGCCCACGGTCGCGGCCTCGACCTGCGCGAGGCCTTCGCGCGCGACGCCGGCCGTGTGGCGGCGCTGTCCTTCGACGCGCCCGAGGTGTTTGCAGACCTCAGCAAGAACCACATCGACACCGCCACGCTGCACTTCCTGCTCGAGCTGGCGCAGCAGTGCCGGCTGCCCGAGCGGCGCGACGCGATGCTCGGCGGCGCCGTGGCCAACCCCACCGAAGGCCGCGCGGTGCTGCACACCGCCTTGCGCGCGCCGCGCGGCGCAGGCCTTTTCAGCAACGAGGTGCACACCACGCTCGACGCCATGCTGGCGTATGCCGACGCGGTGCGCGCCGACGAAGGCATCACCGACATCGTCAACATCGGCATCGGCGGCAGCGATCTCGGGCCGGCGATGGCGGTGCGCGCGCTGGAGTCGTACACGCTGCCCAGCCAGCGCGTGCACTTCGTCAGCAACGTCGACGGCCACGATCTCGCGCCGCTCTTGGCGCGGCTGGACGCGAAGCGCACGCTGTTCATCGTCGCCAGCAAGACCTTCACGACGCAGGAGACGATGGCCAACGCCGAAGCGGCGCGCGCCTGGTTCGTGCAGCAGGGCGGCACCGACGTGGCGCGCCACTTCGCCGCCACCACCACCAACGTCAAGGCGGCCGCGGCCTTTGGCATCAGCACCACCTTCGGCTTCTGGGACTGGGTCGGCGGCCGCTACTCGCTGTGGAGCGCGATCGGGCTGCCGATCGCCATCGCCATCGGCAGCGCGAACTTCCGCGCGCTGCTGGCCGGCGCCCACGCGATGGACCGCCACTTCGCGCAGGCCCCGCTGGCGCAGAACCTGCCGGTGCTGCTGGGCTTGCTCGATATCTGGTACATCAACTTCCACGGTTATGCCAGCCGCAGCGTGGCGCCCTACCACCAGGGCCTGGCGCGACTGCCGGCCTACCTGCAGCAGCTCGAGATGGAAAGCAACGGCAAGCGCGTCGACCTCGAAGGCCGCGACCTGCCCTTTGCCACCAGCCCGGTGGTGTGGGGCGAGCCGGGCACCAACGGCCAGCATGCGTACTTCCAGATGCTGCACCAGGGCACCGAGGTCATCCCGGTGGAGTTCATCCTCGTCAAGACGCCCTCGCACGCCCTGCCCGGCCAGCACGCCAAGCTGCTGGCCAACGGCCTGGCGCAGAGCCAGGCGCTGATGCTGGGCAAGAGCGCCGCCGAGGCCGCGGCCGAATCGGTGCCCACAGCCGACGCCGGCTTCGACCGCGCCGTGCTGGCGCAGCACCGCTGCTTCCCCGGCAACCGGCCGAGCACCACCTTCGTGCTGGACGCGCTGACGCCGTCGAGCCTGGGCGCCTTCCTCGCGCTGTACGAGCACCGCGTGTGGACCAGCGGCGCGCTGTGGGGCATCAACAGCTTCGACCAGTGGGGCGTGGAGCTGGGCAAGGCGCTGGCCGGCCGCCTGCTGCCAAGGCTGATGCCGGGGCCGCAGTTGGGCGATGCAGAAGGCCTGGATGCGTCCACCGCCGCGCTGCTGCAGCGCCTGACGAGGCCCGGCGCATGACGGCCGCGCGCCGGCTGCGCATCGTCTTCGACCTCGGCGCGGTGGTGCTGCGCTGGCAGCCTGCCGCGCTGTTGCAGCGGCTGCTGCCGGAGCAGGCCCACGACGCGGCCAGCACCGCGCAGTGGGTAGACCGCGTGTTCCAGGCCTACGGCGGCGACTGGGCCGAGTACGACCGCGGCACCGTGTTGGCCACGGAGCTGGTCGCGCGCATCGCAGCCCGCACCGGGCTCGCACCAGCGGCCGCGCAGGCCGTGGTCGACGCCGTGCCGCACGAACTGCAACCGATCCCCGAGACGGTGGCGCTCATCCATCGCCTGCGCGCGGCCGGCCACACGCTGCACTACCTGTCGAACATGCCCGCACCCTGCGCCAACGTACTGGAGCAGCGCGAAGCGGCCCTGTTCGCGCACTTCGACAGCGGCGTGTTCTCTGGCCGTGTGCACCTCATCAAGCCCGAGCCCGCCATCTACACGCTCGCGCAGCAACGCTTCGACGCACCCGCGCAGGAGCTGGTGTTCCTGGACGACCACGAGCCCAACGTCGTGGCCGCGCGCGCCGCCGGCTGGAAGGCCCTGCGCTTCGAGTATGCGCAGCAGGCCGAAGCCGAGCTGCGCGCGGCCGGCTGGCTGGCTGGCTAGCTGACACCATCAAGGGGCCCGTCAACCCAGTGGAGCTCCTCGCGCCGCGTTCTGACGTCGCAGGCTTGGCTGCTGAACAGGCGCGTGAGGACCACGTGCCCGCGCCGCACCGCGTGGCCCTGATGGCTGCGAAAACGCGATTACGCTCGCAGCATGGCGGTCCACAAGCTGTCTCTCCAAACGGCGCGGCGCATGGCGGTGCGCGCGCAGATGCTGAGCCGCGAGCGCCCGGCCGGGCTGCTGGACCTGGTGCGCCGACTGACCCTGTTGCAGGTCGACCCGACGGCGGCGATCGCGCCCAACGCCGACCTGGTGGCGTGGAGCCGCCTCGGTTCAGCGTATGCGCCACAAGACCTGACAGCGGCGTTGGCGCAGCGGCGCCTGATCGAGCTGATGGCCACCATCCGGCCTGCCGAAGACCTGGCCTTGCATCGTGCGGAGATGCTGGCGCTGCGCGAGCGCCCGCCCGTGGTGGAGTGGCAGGTTCGCCATCGGGCCTGGCTGCAGGCCAACGATGCCTGCCGACGCGACATCCTGGCGCGCTTGGCCGAGCAGGGCCCGCTGCCGTCGCGCCAGCTGCCGGACAGCTGCGCCGTGCCCTGGCAGTCGTCGGGCTGGACGCACGACCAGAACGTCATCCGGCTGCTGGACCTGATGGCGGCACGGGGCGAGGTCGCCGTGGCGGGCCGGCTGGCGCGCGAACGGCTGTGGGACCTGGCCGAGCGCGTCTACCCCGACGACCCGATCGTCCCCGAGCCCGAGGCCCTGCGCCGGCAGAACGAGCGCCGGCTGCAGGCCCTGGGCATTGCGCGTGCCAAGACGACCAAGGTGCCGATCGAACCGTATGACGTGGGCGAGGCGGGCGAGCCCGCCGTGGTGGAAGGCGTGAAGGGCGAGTGGCGAATCGACCCGGCGCGACGGGACCAGCCCTTTGCCGCACGCACAGCCCTGCTGTCGCCTTTCGACCGCCTGATCCACGACCGCAAGCGCACCCTGGAGCTCTTTGGCTTCGACTACGGCCTGGAGATGTACAAGCCGGCCGCGCAGCGCCGCTGGGGCTACTTCGCGCTGCCGATCCTCCATGGCGATCGCCTGGTCGGCAAGCTCGACGCCACCGCCGACCGCCCGGCTGGCGTGTTGCGTGTGAACGCGATCCACCAGGACCAGCGCTTCACCAAGGCGGTGTCCGCCGCCGTCGACAAGGAGATCGCGGCACTGGCGCAGTGGCTGCAGCTGGACCTGGTGCGCGCAGCGTCGCGCTGACGGTCGGCCATCCTGCAGGCGCAGCCGCTGGGGCCCGCCGCGTCACCGCGCGCCGCATTGAACAGCCGGTGCCGAACGACCGCTACAGCGCCGCCGCCAGCCGCGCCGCCTGGTCGATCGCCCGCTTGGCATCCAGCTCGCCCGCCTCGAGCGCCCCGCCGATGACATGCACCGCCCGCCCCTGCGCCGCCAGCGCATCGGCCAGCGGGCGCAGCGGCAGCTGGCCGGCGCACAGCACCACGGTGTCGCAGGCAATCCACGTCGGGTTCTCGCGCTTCTCACCAAAGCTCACGAGCAGGCCCTCGTCGGCGATGCGCTCGTAGTTCACGCCACCGATCATCTCCACCTGCTTGTGCTTCAGCGCCGTGCGGTGGATCCAGCCCGTCGTCTTGCCCAGGCCCGCGCCCAGCTTGCCGGCCTTGCGCTGCAGCAGCGTCACCTGGCGCGCCGGGGCGGCAATCTCGGGCCGCGTGGTGGCCAGGCCGCCGGCGGCCAGGGCCGGATCGGCCACGCCCCATTCGGCCTGCCAGGCCGGCAGGTCCAGCGCGGTCGAAGAACCGCTGTGCACCAGGTACTCGGCCACGTCGAAGCCGATGCCTCCGGCGCCGACGATGGCCACGCGCGCGCCCACGGGCTTGTGCTCACGCAGCACCTCGATGTAGCTCAGCACCTTGGGGTGATCCTGCCCGGGGATCTTCGGGTCGCGCGGCACCACGCCGGTGGCGATGACCACTTCGTCGTAGCCCTGCAGTTCATCGGCCTGCACGCGGTGGCCCAGCCGCAGCTGCACGCCGGTGGTCTGCACACGGCGGCGGAAGTAGCGCAGCATCTCCTCGAACTCCTCCTTGCCCGGCACCTGCCGCGCCATGTGGAGCTGGCCGCCGATCTCGCCAGCCGCTTCGAACAGGCGCACCTCGTGGCCGCGCTCGGCCAGCAGCGTGGCCGCGGTGATGCCCGCCGGCCCGGCGCCCACCACCGCGATGCGCTTGCGCTTCGGCGTGGGGCGGAACACCAGCTCGGTTTCGCGGCAGGCGCGCGGGTTCACCAGGCAGCTGGCGGTCTTGTTCTGGAACACGTGGTCCAGGCAGGCCTGGTTGCAGGCGATGCAGGTGTTGATTAGGTCGCTCTGGCCGCGCGCCGCCTTGTTGACGAACTCGGCATCGGCCAGCAGCGGCCGCGCCATCGAGACCATGTCGGCCGCGCCCTCGGCCAGCAGCTGCTCGGCCACCTCGGGCGTGTTGATGCGGTTGCTGGTGACCAGCGGCGTGCCGATGCCGGCCGCGGCGAACTCGGCCTTCATCTTTTTCGTCACCCACGCAAAGGCCGCGCGCGGCACGCTGGTGGCGATGGTGGGGATGCGCGCCTCGTGCCAGCCGATGCCGGTGTTGATGAGGCTGGCCCCGCCCTGCGCCACGGCCTTGCCGAGCTGCACCACCTCGTCCCAGCGGCTGCCGCCGGGCACCAGGTCGAGCATCGAAAGGCGGTAGATGATGATGAAGTCGTGGCCCACCGCCTGCCGCGTGCGAGCGACGATCTCCAGCGGCAGCAGCATGCGCTGGCTGTAGTCGCCGCCCCATTCGTCGCTGCGCTGGTTCGTGGCCGCGCTGAGGAACTGGTTGATGAAGTAGCCCTCGGAGCCCATGATCTCGACGCCGTCGTAGCCCGCCTCGCGGGCCTTGGCGGCGCAGTTCACGAAGGCGCGGATCTGCCGCTCCACGCCGCGCGCGCTTAAAGCGAAGGGCGTGAACGGCGAGATCGGCGACTTCAGCCGCGACGGCGCCACCGCCAGCGGGTGGTAGCCATAACGGCCGGTGTGCAGGATCTGCAGTGCAATCCTGCCGCCGGCCTGGTGCACGGCCTCGGTCACCACGCGGTGCCGCCGCGCGGCGCCCGAGGTGGACAGCGTGCCCGCAAAGGGCTTGGTCCAGCCGGCGATGTTGGGGGCGAAGCCGCCCGTCACCATCAGCCCCACGCCGCCTTCGGCACGTTCGCGGAAGTAGGCCGCGAGCTTGCTGAGGTCGCGGCCCTCTTCCAGGCCGGTGTGCATGGAGCCCATCAGCACCCGGTTCTTCAGCGTCGTGAAGCCCAGGTCCAGCGGGGCCAGCAGGTGGGGGTAGGGCAAGGGCGTCATCGTGCGGTGTCTCGGCGTTCGCGAAGGAACGGGAGTGTCGCGCCTCGGCGCCCTTCCCTGGCGCCCTATGCTGGAACTCAGGCCGGCGGTGGCCCCTCGCCGGCAGCCAGGCGGCGCTCGATGGCCTGCAGCACCGGCAGCAGCTCGGCCACGGTGTCGATGGTGTAGTCGGGCTGCGCCACTGCCAGCCGGGCGGCGGCGGCCGTGCGCCGCAGGGTCTGCTCGCCGGCCGGCAGCGCGGCCCAGGCCTCGGCCGACAGCCCTGTTTCGTTGCCACTCACGGTGATGGCCACTGTCCAGCAGCCCGCGTGGCGGCCTTCCATCAGGCCCGGGACGGTGTCGTCCACCTTCACCACGCGCCGCGCCGGCCACACGCCCAGCTCGATGAAGCAGCGGTACATGCCCAGCGGCGCGGGCCGGTTTTCGCTCACGTCGCCGGCACACACCAGGTTGTCGGGCACGAAGCCCTGGGCGGCGGCCAGCGGCACCAGCACATCCATGATTTCGCGGTTGTAGCCGGTGGTGCTGCCGATCTTCAGACCGCGCTCGCGCAGCTCGCGCATCAGCGTGGGCACGCCCTCGATCAGCTGCGCGTGGCGCGGCACGGCGGCGCGGTTCATCGGCGTGAAGCGCTCGTACAGGCGGTCGACATCGGCGACATCCATGTCCCGGCCGTGGCGGCGGCGCCAGGCCGCGGCCACGGTGGGCAGCCGGCCCAGGGCCTGGATGTGCTGCCACTTCGGCAGGCCCATCGGCACGCGGGCTTCGGCCACGGTGATCTCGACGTCTTCGGTGGCGAACAGCTCGACGAAGGCGCCCATCGGCGCCTGGCTGCCGAAGTCCACCACCGTGCCGGCCCAGTCGAACACCACCGCCGCCAGGCCGGTGGCCGGTGCGTCATCAGTTCCAGCCATCGAACACCTCGTTTGCAATGCCGAAGGCCGTGCTGGCCCCCGTGCCGCTGGTCACCACCACCACGCGCGTGGCCGCGTCGGGGGCCTCGATCACGCAGTCCACAGGCGCGCCTGTGGGGTAGACACCCGTCCAGCGTTCCACCACCTCCAGCGCATCGAGCCGCAGCGTCTGGCGCAGGTGGCGCAGGATGAGCTCGTCGACACGCTCGCTGGCAAAGGGCTCGGGCGTGGCGTCGCCGTGGTGCGAGTCGCCGACCACCAGCGTGCCGTCGGCGCTCTGCACCACGATCAGGTGAATGCCGGCGTCCAGGCTCTCGGCCTCTTCCTGCTGCAGCTGCGCCCGCAGCGGCGCCGCTTCGGGCAGCGCGGCATAACCGCCGTAGCGCACCAGGCTCAGGTCGGCCATCACGGCGCTGCCCAGCACAAAGCCGGGGGGCGGGCGCACGCGCAACATCTGCAGCCGCGTCAGCGCCAGCGGGTGGCGGGCCAGCGACGGGGCGGCCACGCCGGTGAGATCGGCCCCCGGGCACAGCAGCACGCGGCCAGCGTGCAGCGTGCGTTCGCTGGTGCGCACGCGGCCGGCCGCGGCCTCGAGCACGGTCTGCCCGCGGTGGAAGACGACGCCGTGGCGCTCGGCCAGCCAGGCGGCGAGCTTCGGAATGGCCGTGCGCGACTCCACCCGCAGCTCGTGCGGCGACCACATCGCAGCCACCGCGCCCTCGGTGCGCAGCGCGGGCGCGCGCGTCGCAGCCTCCGTGGCGTCGACCAGTTCATTGCCTTCGGCCATGGGCGTGCGCATGAAGGCCTGCAGCACCTCGGCCGCGCGCGGGCGCTGCGCCAGCAGCCACAGGCCGCGGTGCTCGATGGCGATGCCGGCCTCGGGCGCCACGCGGGCCCAGATGTCGCGGCTGGCGCGGGCGCGACGCCAGGTGTCGCCGGCCGGCTGGCCAGTGACGGTGACGAAGCCGAAGTTGCGGATCGAGGCGCCGACGCAGCGCTGGTCGCGCTCGACCACGGCCACACGCAGGCCGCGCTCGGCCGCGGCCAGCGCGTGCGCCAGGCCGACGATGCCGGCGCCGGCGATCACCACGTCGTAGGCCGCGCTCACGCCGCCTCCGCGCCGATGAAGTTGCGGCCGCGCACGCTGGACAGCGCCGCCTGCACACGCGCCGGGCCGTCGTGCACGCCATGCGCCGCCGGATCGGTGGCCACGCCCAGGCTGGCGAGCCAGGCCTGCAGCGCCTCGGCGCACTCGGCGGCCGGCACCTCGAACACGGCCTGCAGCCGCGCGTCGATGCCGGCGTCGCGGCCCACGGCCAGGCGGCAGGCGGTGGGCAGCCAGGTGGCCACGGCCAGGCCGTGTGGCACGCCCTGCTCCAGCGTGAGCGCGTAGCTCAGCGCATGGGCCAGCGCGGTGCGTGTCTGCGCAAAGGCCAGGCCCGCTTCGAGCGCGGCCAGCGACAGCTGCTCGCGGCCGGGCAGCGCCGCCGGCTCGGCCAGCACACCCGCCAGGTGGGCCCGCACGCGGCGCGCGGCCTGCAGCGCCAGCGCGTCGCTCAGCGGGTTGGCGTGGCGGTTCCAGATGGCTTCGAGCGCGTGGGCGAAGCTGTCGAGCGCGGTGTCGCGCGTCAGCGCGGCGGGCGCGCTGAGCGTGAGTTCGGGGTCGGCGAAGGCGCGATCGGCAAAGCCCCAGGGTTCATCGAAGCTGCGCTTGAGCGCGATGCGGCCGTCGGTGTCCCAGATCGTGGCCCAGCGTGTGACCTCGCTGCCGGTGCCCGCCGTGGTGGGCACCAGCCACAGCGGCGCCAGGCGCAGCGCCGGCCAGGGCGCCGTGCCCCGCAGCGCGGCGGCGATCGACTCGAAATCGCCGCTCTCGGGCACCGCGCGCAGCAGCTTGGCGATGTCGAGCACGCTACCGCCGCCCAGTGCCAGCAGCACGGCGTTGGGTTGCGCCACGAGCAAGGGCCACACGCGGGCCGCGAGCGCGCGCGCCAGCGACAGCGTCGACAGGCCCTCGGGCACGGGGATCCAGGCGTGCAGCCGCGAGCCGATGGCCTGCGTCCACGCCGCCTGCAAGCCCAGGGCCGCGGCCGGCTCGAAGGCCAGCACCAGCACCGGGCGGTCACCCAGTTCGGAAGCCAGCCCGCGCGTGCAGCCGCTGCCGAAACGCAACTGCACAGGCATGTGCCAGGCGAAGTGCGGTGGGGCCGGCTGCAGACCCTTCGACACGGGGCCCTCGGCAAGCCCGGTCCCCTGCTCAGGGCGAACGGCGTGCGGGTTCATCGGCCACGAAGCTCAGATGTAGCGCTGGCGCAGCCGCGCCGAGAGCAGGTCGATCAGCGACACGCTCACCACCAGGATCAGCAGCACGGCGCAGGTCTGCGCGTACTGGAAGCCGCGGATCACCTCGAACAGCACGACGCCGATGCCGCCGGCGCCCACCATGCCCACGACGCTGGCGCTGCGCACGTTGCTCTCGAAGCGGTAGAGCGTGAAGCTCAGCCACAGCGGCATCACCTGCGGCAGCACGCCGTAGACGATCTCGACCAGCTTGTGCGCACCGGTGGCGCGGATGCCCTCCACGGGCCGCGGATCGATGGCCTCCACGGCCTCGGAGAACAGCTTGGCCAGCGTGCCCGTGGTGTGCACGGCCAGCGCCAGCACGCCGGCAAACGGCCCCAGGCCCACGGCGACGATGAACAGCATCGCGAACACCATCTCGTTGATGGCGCGGCAGGCGTCCATCAGGCGCCGCACCGGCTGGTGCAGCCAGGGCGGCGCGATGTTGGCGCTGCTCAACAGCCCCATCGGCACGGCGGCCAGCACCGCCAGCACCGTGCCCCACAGCGCGATGTGCACCGTGATCACCATCTCGTGCGCGTAGATGCGCCAGTCGGTGAATTCAGGCGGGAAGAACTCGCTCGCGTAGGTGCCGATGTTGCCGCTGTCGCGCAGCAGGTCCAGCGGCCGGATCTCAGCACCGCGCCAGGCCCAGGCCAGCACGAAGAGCGCCACAGCCCAGCCGGCGTAGTACAGCCAGCCGGGGCGCTCGGCTGCCGCGCGCTGCTCGATGCGCGCGAGCGAAGCCGCGCTGGGGGCCACCACGGCCGTCATGGCTGAGCTTGCCGCGTCACTTGCCCGACAGCGCCGCGAGCTTGCGGTCGATGTCGGCGAGCTGCTTCGTCTTCTCGTCGGCGGCCAACTTCTCGTCGTTTTGCACCTTGGCGCGGTCACGGAACAGCTCGAGCTGGCGGATCGGGATCAGCTGGTCGTTGTTGCTGTCGCGAAACCCCCCGTAGTTGTAGATGACGCCGAGGATGCGCTTCTCTTCGGGGTCGGTCTTGGCGTAGTTGAGGACGAAGTTCTTCAGCTTGGCCTTCACCGCGGGGTCGAGGTCCTTGCGCCACACGAAGGGGTCGCTCGGGATCAGCGGGCTCTTCCACAGCACCTTCACCTGGCTGGCGAGCTCGGGCTTGCTGCTCTGCAGCTTGCCCACGTCTTCGGTGTTGTTGGTGGCCACGTCCACCTGCTTGGCCAGCACGGCCTGCAGGTTGGCGCCGTGGCTGGCGTTGCGGATGGTCTTGAAGGCCGTGCGGTGGTCGATGCCGTTGCGGGCGAAGATGTAGAACGTGGGCACCAGGAACCCCGAGGTGGAGTTCGGGTCGCCGATGCTGAAGTTGATGTTCTTCGCGTTCTTCAGCACGTCGTCGAGGTTGTTGTACGGGCTGTCCTTGTGCGCGATGAGCAGCGCGTGGTAGCCGAAGGTGCCGTCGGCGTACATCACCTGGGCGAAGATCTCGCCCTGGGCGCGGTCCACCGCTTCCATCGCGGCCTTGTTGCCGTACCAGGCCACCTGCACCTTGTTGAAACGCATGGCCTCGATGACGCCGGCGTAGTCGGGCGCGTAGAAGCTCTTGATGGTGAGACCGGTCTTCTTCTCCATGTCGCGGAAGAAGGGCTCCCAACGCTCGCGCTGCGTGCTGGCGCTGTCGGTGGCGATGACGCCGAAGTTGATCTCCTGCGCCTGCGCGGCGGTGTGCGCGGCTGCCAGGCTCAGCGTGGCCAGGGCGACCAGCGCCAGGCGGCGGGTTGTCGTGATCATGGCGGTTCTCTCCTCTTGGTTGTGATTCAGGCCGCGGCCAGCACGGGCAGCGGCATCGGCTCGGACGGCGGCTCGTCGGTCTCGAGCTCCTCGACGGCGGTGCCGTAGAGCTCGCGCAGGAAGGCGGGCGTGAGCTGCGCGGTGGGGCCGTCGAAGACCAGCGCGCCATCGCGCAGCGCGACCACGCGCTCGCAGTAGCGGCGCGCCAGGCCCACGTGGTGCAGGCTCACCAGCAGCGTCAGGCCCTGCTCGCGGTTGAGCTGCAGCAGCAGCTCCATCACGCGGCGTGTCGACTCGGGGTCGAGCGAGGCCACGGGCTCGTCGGCCAGCAGCACGCGGGCGCCCTGCACCAGCGCGCGTGCGATGGCGGCACGCTGCTGCTGGCCGCCCGACAAGGTGCTGGCGCGCTGGAAGGCCTGCTCGCCCAGGCCCATGGATTCGAGCGCGTCGAGCGCACGCGCCTGCTCGGCGGCGCTGAAGCGGCCCAGCACGGCGCGCCACAGCGGCAACTCGGGCGCCAGGCCGGTGAGCACGTTGGTCAGCACCGGCAGCCGGCCAACGAGGTTGAACTGCTGGAAGATGATGCCGATGGCGCGGCGCTGCGCGCGGATGTCGGCGGCCAGCCGGCCCTGGGCCTGCAGGCTGCGGCCGAGCACCTCGATGCGGCTGCCTTCGGCGGCGTCGAGCGTCTCCAGCCCGCACAGCGTGCGCAGCAGCGTCGACTTGCCCGAGCCCGAGGCGCCCAACAGCGCCACGCGCTCGCCGGGGCGCACCTCGAAGCTCACGCCCCGCAGGGCCTGCCGGCCGCCGGGGAAGGTCTTGTCGGCTTGCGCAACACGCACAGCCAGTGGGGGCAAAGGGGCCATGACCGAGGACGGTAGGCCGCGCCCGTGACGGCACGGTGACGTCTCCGTGTCAGAGGCCCGTCACAGCCGGCCGGCAGCATCGGGGCATGGACGCATCCGGAATCGCCGAGCTCTACGCCAGCCGGGGCCATCTGGCCTACGACGGCGAAGGCATCACGCAGTGGCAGCACGCCTGGCAATGCGGCCAGCTGGCGCGGCAGGCCGGCGCCCCGCCCGCGCTGCAACTGGCCGCCTGGCTGCACGACCTGGGCCACTTGATGACGGGCCTGGACGACACGCCCACCTTGCGCGGCCACGACGACCGCCACGAAGCCGTTGCCGCGCGCGCCCTGGCACCGCTGTTCGGCCCGGCCGTGTCCGAGCCGGTGGCGTTGCACGTGCAGGCCAAGCGCTACCTCGTGGCCACCCGGCCTGGCTACCGCGACAAGCTCTCACCCGACTCGGTGCGCAGCCTGGCCTTGCAGGGCGGGCCGATGGACGAGGCCGCCTGCGCGGCCTTCCTGCGCCAGCCCTTCAGTGCCGATGCGGTGCGCCTGCGCGCCTGGGACGATGCCGGCAAGCGGCCCGAGTGGCTGCCGGGCGCCGACGCAGCCGCCGAGCTGGCCGCGCTGATGCGGCCATCCCGGCCCTGAGGCTCAGTCCCTGTACTCCGGCGGCTGCGGCTGCGCCGGCGGGTCGGTCGGCTCGCGCATCCATGCATCCAGCAGCGTGTAGCCCACCGCCAGCACCACCGGGCCGACGAAGATGCCCACCAGCCCGAAGGCGAACAGGCCGCCGATGACGCCGGCGAAGATCAGGATCAGCGGCAGGTCGGCACCGAGCTTGATGAGCACCGGCCGCACGACGTTGTCGATGGTGCCGACAAAGCCGGCCCACACCAGCAGCGCGATCGCCCAGCCCAGGCTGCCGTCGCCCCACCAGGCCCAGGCCGCGGCGCCCAGCAGCACCGGGATGGGCCCGATCTGCGCGATCGACAGCATGAACATCACGGCCGTCAGCAGCGTTGCTGCCGGCACGCCGGCGATGACGAGGCCGAGGCCGCCAAGCAGCGCCTGCACCAGCGCCGTGCCGCCCACGCCGAGCGCGACGCCGCGGATGGCGCCGCCGGCCAGCGTGATGGCGCCGTCGCCGCGCTCGCCAGCCAGGCGGCGCGCGAAGAGGCGGATCTGCGCTGCCGCCTCTTCACCCTGCGCGTACATCACGGCCGCGATCAGCACCGTGAGCAGAAACTGCAGCAGCAGCACGCCGATGTTGCCGACCTCGGCCACGAACCAGCGCGTCAGGTCGCCGGCATAGGGGCTCAGGCGCGGCACCAGGTCGCGCAGGCCGAGTGCGTTGAGCTGCGCCCACAGACCGTCGACCAGCGTGCCCACCACCGGCAGCGTGCGCAGCCACGCCGGGGCCACGTCGGGCAGGCTCCAGGCGGCGGCCATGCGCGCCCAGTCGATCAGGCGGTCGGCGTTGCCCACGATGGTGGCGATGGCCAGCACCAGCGGCACCACGAACACCAGCAGCAGCAGCAGCGTCATCACCGTCACCGCCAGCCAGCGCCGGCCGCCGCAGTGCGCCTGCACGCGCAGCATCATCGGCCAGGTGGCCACCACCACCATCGTGGCCCAGATGGTGGGGCCCAGGAAGGGCCGCAGCACCCACACCGACACGCCCAGCAGCAGCCCGATGAAGAGCACGCCGAAGGTCAGGCGCGCCAGGTCGCGGCCGGGCGGGCGCGGGTTCACCGGCGCTTCTCTTCGTAGCGCGTCACGGCATCGGCCTCGATGCGGTAGCCGCTGACGCCCATGTAGCTGTCGGTGCGCGGCGTCGTCAGCCGTCCGCTGATCCACACCGTGTCCATCGACTTGAAGCCCTTGGCCGGCACCTTGGGCAGCACGTGGATGATCTGGTTGGCCGGCGGCGGCGGGCTGTGGATGCAGGCGCCGAAATAGGGCACGAGCAGAAACTCTTTCAGGCCGTCGTTGGTGTCTTCCAGCGGCACCACGAAGCCGGGGATGCGCACCAGCTGCCCCACCAGCTTGGGGTTGGTGGGCGCGGCGTCCCACACCGCGCGCATTCTCTTGAGCATGGCAGCGGCACGCGGGTCGCCGTCGTCGAGCAGCTGGAAGTTCAGGTCCTTGAAGTCCTTGAACGGGTCCCAGTCGGCGGGCACGAGCTCTTCCCACTGGATGGTGCGCGGCGCGCCCGGCGCCGGGGCCGCGGCCGGGGCCTGCAGGGGCGGCTTCATCGCCGGCACGCCGCCGGAGTTCTGGGCCTGCGACAGCACCGGCGCGCCCAGCACGGCAGCCAGCATCAGACGACGGGAGATCATGGGCATCAGGTACGAGGGCTCAGGCCATCGGCCAGCGACAAGCGGTAGGCGCGCCATCCAGGCACGAGGCTGGCGAGCATACCCGCGGCCACGACGGCGCCGAACAGCCCCCACTGCGCCACCGTGGGCGCCGCGGCACTGAGCGTGATGCCGAACTCGCGCTGCAGCAGCGGCCCGGCGCCCAGCACCAGCGCCGCCGCCACGGCCGCGCCCAGCAGCGCGCCGGCCAGCGTGACCAGCGCGCCCTCGGCCGCCAGCAGCAAGAGCACATGGCGCGGCCCGGCGCCCACGGCGCGCAGCACGGCCAGCTCGCGCCGGCGCTCGTTCAGGCCCGCCAGCACCACCGCCACCAGCGAGGCCAGGCTGACCACCGCCACCAGCACGCTGATGGCCAAGAGGCTCTGCTCGGCCGGGCCGATGAGCTGCCAGAGCTCGTCGAGCGCCACCGCCGGCAGCACGGCCAGCAGGGCCTCGCCCTCGTACTCGGCGACGAAACGCTGCACGTTGAAGACCGCGACCCGGTTCTTCAGGCCCACCAGCGCCGCCGTCACCTGCTTGGGCGCGAGGTCGAACTTGCGCGCCGCATCGGCCGGAATGCGCACGCCGGGAATCGGCGCGCCACCGACCCAGTCCAGGTGGATGGCCTCCAGCGCCTCGAGGCTGACGTGCACGGTGCGGTCCACCGGCGTGCCGGTGCGCGCCAGCACGCCCACCACCGTGAAGGGCTTGTCGGCGTGCTCGGCCGCGAGCGTGTCGCCACCGCCGTGCGTGAGGGTGATGCGGGCGCCGGGCGTGTAGCCCAGCGCCTGGGCGATCTCGGCGCCGACGACGGCCTCGTACAGCCCGTCCAGCGTGCCGGCAAAGGGGCGGCCGGCGGCAAAGGCCAGAGCCTGGCGGTCACCGTAGCGGAAGCGCTCGAAATAGGCGG
Organism: Rubrivivax sp.; assembly: GCA_027487585.1. Taxonomy (GTDB): domain Bacteria; phylum Pseudomonadota; class Gammaproteobacteria; order Burkholderiales; family Burkholderiaceae_C; genus Rubrivivax. The sequence continues at coordinate 19,573 of JAIYDH010000232.1, read as the reverse complement.
GGGTGGTGCCCAGCACCGGCCGGCCGCGGTGCGAATCGCCCAGCGACAGCGGCACGACCCAGGCCACCGCGCGGTGCGCCTCGACGGCGCGGATGCTGTCCATCGACACGTTGTTGGTGGCGCCACCGACGCGGAACACCGCGTACAGCATCAGCTGCACCGGGCTCGTGCGCGCGCCGACCACGAGGTCGGTGCCGCTGACGCTTTGGGCAAAGCCAGCGCGGATGTCGGTGCGCAGCCGTTCCAGGCCCAGCAGCAGCGCGGTGGCCAACGCGATGCTGAGCACCACCAGCGCCAGCGTGCCGCGGCGGTTGAGGGCGCTGGCCATGGCGATGCGAAGCAGCGCCTTCATCGTTGTGCCCCGATGCTGAACAGCGCCCTCATGCCGCCACCACTGCGGCGCGGTTCAGCGCCGGCAGGCCCAGCCGCTGCGCAAAGCGCGCCGCCAGGCGTTCGTCGTGGCTCACGAACACCAGCGTGCTGCCGGCAGCGGCGCAGGCGTCCAGCAGCAGCGCCATGAAGTCGTCGCGCCGGGCGGCGTCGAGCGCCGAGGTGGGCTCGTCGGCGATCACGAGCTCGGGCCCGCCGATGAGCGCCCGCGCCGCCGCCACACGCTGCTGCTGGCCCACGCTCAAGGCATCGGCGCGGCGGCCATGGAGATCAACGCCCAGGCCCACGCGCTGCAGCAGCGCGGTGGCGGCGGCCAGCGGCCCGCCTTCGCAGCGCTGCGCGCGCAGGCCTGAGAAGCGCGTGGGCAGCAGCACGTTGTCGCGCACGCTCAGGTAGGGCAGCAGGTTGAACTGCTGGAAGATGACGCCGACATGATCGGCCCGGCATGCATCACGGCGGCCGGCGGGCAGCGCGGCCCAGTCCTGGCCGAGCAGTTCGACGCGGCCCCGCTGCGCCAGCAGCACGCCGGCCATCAGGCCCAGCAGCGTGCTCTTGCCGCAGCCGCTGGGGCCATGCAGGAAGTGGGTCTGGCCGGCCTGCAGGGCCAGGTGCTCGATGACCAGGCACTCGGCCCCACCGGGCCAGGCGTAGTGGACGTCGTGGAGTTGCAGCACGCGGCGGATGCTATCCGCCGGGGTGGCTGGCGAAGCCGGGCCGGAGGGATCGCCCCGAGCGCGCTCAGGCCGCCAGCGGCAAGCCCGGCAGACCCGCCGCCGGGTGCGGCATCACCAGCAGCGCGGGCGCGGGATCCAGGTCCTCGAAAAACGCCTCGCTGCGCGGCTGCTCCCACACCGGCAGCCGGGGGGCTTCGGCGCGGCGGCTGCGGTTTTCGGGGCGGTGCTCGATGGCCAGGGTGTACAAGTCGGCGGTCATGGTGACTCCGGCGGTGCTGACGGCGCTGCTGACGGCTGGGCGTGCGGTGAAACGGAGGTGATGTTGCGCCAGCCATGTGGCAGCGCGATGAACTCGGGAGGCCCTGGCCACCAAAGTCTCTTGCCAAGCGTGCCCGAGTTCACAATCCGATGCATGCCCGCCACACTCGAAGGTCAGCTCGTCGTCGCCATCTCGTCGCGCGCCCTGTTCGATTTCGAAGAAGAGAACCGCCTTTTCGAAGCCGCCGACGACCGCGCCTACATGCAGCTGCAGTTGGCCCGGCTCGACCAGCCCGCGCGGCCGGGCGTGGCGTTTTCGCTGGTGCACAAGCTGCTGGCCTTCAACACCCCCGAGCGCGCCCGCGTCGAGGTGGTGATCCTGTCGCGCAACGACCCCGTCTCGGGCCTGCGCGTGTTCCGCTCGGCGCAGCACTACGGGCTGCCGGTGCAGCGCGGCGTGTTCACGCGCGGCGAGCCGCCCTGGCGCTACTTGCGGCCGCTGGCGGCAAACCTCTTCCTCAGCACCAACGAGGCCGACGTGCGCGAGGCGCTGCTCACCGGCGTGCCGGCGGCGCGTGTCTACCCCGACAGCGCGCGTGCCGGTGCCAACCACCCCGACGAGGTGCGCATCGCCTTTGACGGCGACGCGGTGCTGTTCTCCGACGAGGCCGAGCGCGTCTACCAGAGCCAGGGCCTGCCGGCGTTTCAGGACCACGAACGCGAGCGGGCCGCCACGCCGCTGGCGCCAGGCCCGTTCAAGCCGTTGCTCGAAGCCCTGCACCGGCTGCAGCGCGAGCCCGGCCCGGGCGGCCTGCGGCTGCGCACGGCGCTCGTCACGGCGCGCAGCGCACCGGCCCACGAGCGCGCCATCCGCACGCTGATGGACTGGCAGATCGACGTCGACGAGGCCATGTTCCTGGGCGGCCTGGCCAAGGGCAGCTTCCTGCGCGAGTTCGAACCCGACTTCTTCTTCGACGACCAGACCGGCCATGTCGAAAACGCCGCGCCGCACGTGCCGGCGGGGCACGTGGCCCACGGGGTCAGCAACGGCGGCTGATCACACGTTGCCGGCCCAGGGCAGCAGTTCCTCCGGGCTCGGCTCGGCGCGGTGCACACCGCCGAAGCCGAGCACGGCACGCGCGGCACGCAAAGCATCGAGCAGGCGCGCCGGGCGCTCGGCCAGCGCCACGCGGGTGCCGTCATCCAGGCACATCAGCAGCAGCACCAGCAGACGGCCGGGCAGCAGCACGAGTCGGGGCGATGGGCGCGTGGCGGGCATGGCCGCATGGTGCCCGCGGCATCGGCGGCGCGAGGCCCGGAAATGACCTCGCCCGAGCCCGCTGTTCAGCGCCGTGCGAACACCGCCCAGGCCAGCGCCCCCAGGGCCACGGCGCCGGCCAGGAACCACCAGCGCCTGCGGCTGGCCGGCGCGGGCAGTGCGGGGGGCGCTGGTGGCTCCAGCGCCAGGTCCACCGCCGCCAAGTCGGTGGCGGGCAGCGTGATGTCGGGCTCGTTCGGCTCGGGCCGGTTGAAGCCGCTGCGGAACGCCTGCAGCGTCTGCGGCCGCTGCTCGGGCCGCACCACGAGGCCGGCATCGATGGCGGCCAGGAAGCTGGCCGAGTAGCGCCCGCGCGCGGCCACCTGCGCCGGCACCAGATCGTCGCGCACCAGGCGCGAAATCGACGGCATCGGTGCCTTGCCCGTCGCGGCCGTGTACAGCACCGCCGCCAGCGCGTAGACGTCACTCCAGGGGCCGGGCTTCATGGCGTGGCCGTGGTCGTACTGTTCCACGGGCGAGTAGCCGGTCTTCAGGATCGAGGTGAGCTGCTGCGTGGCCTCGGCGGCCACGCGGCGGGCGGCGCCAAAGTCCAGCAGCACCGGGCGCGGCGCCTGCCCGAGGTAGTTGCCGGCGGCGCGGTCGTAGAGCAGCAGGATGTTGTCGGGTGCGATGTCGCGGTGCACGATGGCGTGTTCGTGCAGCACCTCCAGCGCCTCCATCACCGGGGCGACGAGCTCGCGCAGCCACTGTTCGCTCGGTGGCGCGCCCAGGTCGGCGAGCCACTTCTTCAGCGTGATGCCGTCGTAGTAGGGCATCGCCATGTAGGCGGTGCCGTTGGCCTGCCAGAAGCGGTACACCTTCACCAGCGACGGATGGTCGAAGCCGCCCAGCAGCCGCGCCTCATTGAGGAAGCTGGACATGCCCTTGCTGAAGCTCTCCTCGAAACGCGGCAGCCGCGGCACGACCTCGCCGCTGGGCGCGCGCGCGGCCAGCGTGGCCGGCAGGTATTCCTTGATGGCGACGCGGCGGTCGAGCTTGGTGTCGTGCGCGAGGTAGACGATGCTGTAGCCGCCCAACCCCAGCACGCGCTCGAGCATGAACTCCTGCAGCCGATAGCCCGGTGGCAGGTTCGAGTCGCGCTCGCGGCGCGGCACCAGCATGGTGTTCTGCTCGGCACGCTCGAAGGCGCCGTCGGCGGGGGCTGCAGGCGGCTTCGGCGGGCTGGGCTCGGTGGGGTCGAGGTCGGTCACGGTGCGGCCCCCTGTGCGTGCGCCAGCCGTCAGGGCTTGGCGCGGAAGTCGCCGCCCCAGGCAGTGACGAGCTTGGCCGGGTCGATGTGGCGGCGCCAGGCGGCGTTGAGCTGGGCCAGCGTGACGCGGGCGAGCGCGTCGTCGAGCTGCTGCTCGCGTTCGAAGCGGCGCTCGTGGTACAGGTTGCCGGCGAGCCGCCCGACCAGCACGCCGTCCTGCGCCCGCGCGAGCTGCCGGCTCTTCAGCAGGCCGGCGCGGCCTTGTTCAAGCTCGGCCTGCGTGAAGCCATCGGCCAGCGAGCGCGAGAGTTCTTCCTGCAGCGCCTTCTCGACCCGCGGCTGATTCTGCGGCGCGAAGATGGCGGTCACGGTCCAGGTGGTGCCGAGGTCCTGCACCGGGAAGTCGAACCAGCTGCGCACGTCGTAGCTCAGGCCTTCGTTCTCGCGGATGCGCGTCCACAGGCGCGAGTCGGTGTCGCGCCCGAACACCTGGTTGGCGAGCAGCAGCGCCGGGTGGTCGGGATGGCGGTCGTCGATGGGCAGCACCAGCCGCGCGGCCAGGTTGGCATTGGCCTTGTCGGGTGTCGCCTCGACGAAGCGCTGCGCCGCCACCGGCGCCCGCGGCCGCGGCACGCGGGCTTGCGGCTCGGGGCCGCCGGCGGGCTGGCGCCAGTCGCCAAAGGCCTTGGCCAGTGCGCTGCGCACGGCGGCCACGTCCATGTCGCCAACGGCCGCGAATTCGCCACGCTGCGCACTCACGAAGCGGCGGTGGAAGGCCTTGACCTGGTCGAGCGTGACGGCCTTGACCGCCGCCGCTTCCTCGGCGAAGTCGGGCACGTGGCGCAGGTCGCCCACCGGCCAGGGGTTGCCATGGCGCTCTAGGCGCTTGTCGACCACAGCGCTGGGGTCTTCGCGGGCTTCTTCGAGGCCCACGAGCCACTGGCTGCGCGCTTCTTCCAGCGGGCCGGCCTCGAAGGCCGGTTCGCGCAGCAGCCGGCCGATCAGCTCGATGACGGCCGGCAGTCGCTCGCGCCGTGTCACGACCGAGACCCAGATCGACTCGCCTGTGCCCTGGATCGAAACCTGCGCCTGCAGCTCCTCGAAGCGGTCGGCGATCTGCTGCCGCGTCAGACCCGCACCGCCCTTGTCGATGAGCGCGCCGGCCAGCTGCGCCACGGTGCGCTGGCCGAACAGCGACTTCTCGGTGCCGTGGTGCAGCGCGAGCTGGAAACGCACCGCGCGGCCGCGCGTGCCCTTGGGCAGCAGCGCGTAGCGCAGGCGTGCCGGGCCCTTCTCTTGGGCATTCACCTGGCCCACCACGGTGCGCGCATCGAGCGTCGCCGGGCGCGGATCGAAGGCCTCGGCCAGCGCGGCGGCGGCGTCGCCTTTGTAGCCCTCGACCAGCCGCGCCACATCGACCTTGGCTGGCGTGGGCGCGCGGTCGGCCGCACGCACCGGCTCGTAGATCGCGACGCTGCGGTTGTCGCGTTTCAGGAAGGCGCGTGCCACGCGGTTGACGTCGTCCAGCGTCACCGCGCGCACGCGGTCGCGGGCCAGGAAGTACAGGCGCCAGTCGCCCTGCGCGATGGCCTCGGACAGCGCCACGCCGATGCGCTCGGGGTCGGCGAAGCCGTTGTCCCAGTTGTTGAGCCAGGCCTGGCGCGCACGCTGCAGTTCCTCGGCCGTGACGGGCTCGGTGGCCACGCCGTCGAGCACGGCCGTCATCGCCGCACGCGCCACGGCCATGTCCTGCCCCGGCGCGAGCGCCGCGCCGACGATCAGCGAAGACGGCTCGGCCCAGGCCAGCGTGGCGCTGAAGGCCTGCGCCGCCTGGCCCTTCTCGACCACGCGCTTGTGCAGCCGGCCGCCAGGGGTGTCACCCAGCACCTGCGCCAGCATCTGCGCCGCGGCGAAGTCGGGGTGCGGGCCGGGCGGCACGTGGTAGCCGATGTAGATGAGCGGCGCGCCACCGACGCGCCGCATCGTGACGACGCGCTCGCCGTCCTGTGCCGGGTCGAGCGTGTACGTGGGCTCGAGCACGCGTGTGGGCTTCGGAATGGCGCCGAAGCTCTGCTGCACCCAGGCCAGCACCTGGGCCGTGTCGAACTTGCCGGCGACGATGAGCGTGGCGTTGTCGGGCTGGTAGTAGCGGCGGTAGAAGACCTGCAGCCGCGAGATGTCGACGTTCTCGATGTCGGTGCGCGCGCCGATCGTGCTCTTGCCGTAGTTGTGCCAGTCGTACATCGTGCCCAACAGGCGTTCGAAAAGCACGCCGCCGGGGTTGTTCTCGCCAGCCTCGAACTCGTTGCGCACCACCGTCATCTCGGTCTCGAGGTCACTCTTCGCGATGAAGCTGTTGACCATGATGTCGGCCTGCCAGCTCAAGTACCAGCGCAGGTTGGCGTCGTCGGCGGCGAAGCTGGCGAAGTAGTTGGTGCGATCGGTCCAGGTGCTGCCGTTGGCGCGCAGGCCGCGGCGCGAGAACTCGGCCATGGCGTTCTTCGTCGTCGGCGTGCCCTTGAACAGCAGGTGTTCCAGCAGGTGCGCCATGCCGGTTTCGCCGTAGTTCTCGTGCCGGCTGCCCACGCGGTAAGTGACGTTGACGGTGGTGGTGGGCTTGCTGTCGTCGGGCACCAGCAGCACCTGCAGGCCGTTGGCCAGGCGGTACTCGGCGATGCCTTCGACGATGGTCACGGCCACCGGGGCCGGGCCTGGCGAGGGCTGCCCCTGTGCAGACACCGGGGAAGCCGCGGCCCACAGGCACAGAGCCAGGCTGACCGGCACGAGGCGTGAAAAAACAAGGTTCAGTGCGCGCATGGGGCCAGTGTAGGGGGCTGCAGCCCCGCCCCCAGGGGGGGCAGCCCATCGAGACCGGCCTCGGTCACGCACGATTCATGCTTGCCCCGTGCAATGGGGACCTGCAGTGCGCTGCAGGCCCACCTGAACGGCTCGGCCAGCTCGTTCAACAGCAACAACGGCGCCGTCGGCGACTGCTAGCAGTTCGGCTTCAGCACGCTGGGCTGCGCCGGCCGCGTCGACCACTTCACGGCGACGATGACCTCGGTGCCCGAGGCCGGCACTGCCGCCATGCTCGCGGCCGCCCTGGCCTTGGTGGGCTTCGTCGCCCGTCGCCGCCGCGCCTAAAGCCGGGGGCTTCCTGATGCACCCCTCATTTCGCGCCCGCCAGCGCCCGCCGGGCCGCGCCGCACGCACGGCGCGGCTGATCACCGGCTGCTCCCCCAGGTCCTCGGGCCATTGCGGCCAAAGCCCCTTCTTGGCATCAGGCGGCGTAGCGCCGCAGCCGCTCCAGATCGAGCACGCGCACGCCGCCGTACTCGACGCGGATGACGCCGGCCGCGTCCAGCGCCGTGAGCGCCTCGTTCACGCGCTGGCGGCTCAGGCCCACGAGGTAGCCGAGCTCCTGCTGCGTGATGCGCAGCCGCTGGCCCACGCCCGGGTACAGCACCGGGTGGAACAGTGCCGCCAGGTTGCGCGCCACGCGCTCGTCGGGGTGGGTGAGGCGGTCGATTTCGCGCGCGGCGATGAACTGGCCCAGCCGCTCGTTGAGCTGGTTCATGACGAAGCGGTTGAAGGCGATGCTGCGGCCGAGCAGCCAGTGGAAGGTGTCCGTCGGGATACCCGCCACCACGCTGGGCCGCAAGGCCTGGATGTTGTAGCGATAGACCTCGTTCTTCAGCACCGTGCCTTCGCCGAACCAGCCGCCGCTGGTGATGCCGGTGAAGGTGATCGGCAGGCCGTCGCTGCTGTCGTTGCTCATCTTCAAGAGGCCGTCGATCACGCCAAGCCACCACACGGCGGCGCGGCCGACACGGCACAGCACCTCGCCGGGCTGCACGTCGATGACCCGCAGATCGGCCACCACGCGGGCCTGGTGCTCGGCCTCGATCAGGCCGAGCCAGGGCACCGAGGCCAGATCGTCGCGCTCGGCCGCCCGCGACTGCGAGCTGCGCACCGCGCTGGCATGGTTTGCTGACGGGAGGGCATTCGTCGCCATGGTCGGGGCACGGGGTAAACACCTGTCAGTGCGAACCCGGTAATTGTCGTCGGAACGACAAAATGGCGTCAAAGTGATGCCCAGAATGAGCGCTCAGGGTCCAACAAGAACCCAGGAGACAAGACAGTGCCGACGACGTTCCCCCGTCTGATGCTCGACCACGCAAAGGCGCGCCCCTCGGCGCCGGCCCTGCGCGAGAAGGTCTACGGCATCTGGCAGACCACGACGTGGGCCGAGCTCGCGGTGCTGGTGCGGCACCTGGCTTGCGGCCTGGCACACTGAGAAGCCGGCGAAGACTGAGAGCTTGTGAAGCATTCCGTCACGCCCGCTCGTGCGCCCGAAACGGCGCCGCTCGTCGTTGCAAATGCTCGCCGTAGTCCGGGCTACGGCTGCGCTTTGCGCCTGGATCGACACCGTTTCGGACGCCCGCTCGGACGCGCCGGAATACTTCACAAGCTCTGAGCGATCGCGCACGATGGCCACCCGACGCGCCGCGGCGGACTTCGAACCCCAGCGCGCGCTGAGCGCCACCCTGCCCGGCGCCACCGAGAGCGTGAAGTGGGGCGCTGATCTGGTGCACAGCGTCGGCGAGAAGATGTTCGTCATCTACCTCCCCGATGCGTCAGGACTGGCGCGCGTCATCAACTTCAAGGTCGACGCCGAGCGCTTTCTCGAACTCACCGCGGTGCCGGGCGTGACGCCGGCGCCCTACCTCGCCCGCGCGAAGTGGGTGCAGGTGAAGCACCCGCACGGCCTTGCGGCCCATGACCTGGACGAGCTTGTCCGCCGCTCGCACGCGCTGGTCGCGGCCGGGCTGACGAAGAAGCTGCAACGCGAACTCGGACTGCTGTGAACGCTCCCACCCCCGCCCCCCACGCGATCGACCCCCTGGCCCTGCGCGACCCCGCCGTGCGCGAAGCAGCCCTGATGGCCGCACTGCCGGCGCAGGTGCGCGCCGCGCAGGCCGTGCCGGCGCTGGCGGCCACGCTGGCCGGCATCGACGCGGCGTCCATCAACAGCCGCGAGGCACTGGCGCGCGTGCCCGTCACGCACAAGCAGCAGCTGTTCGAACGCCAGCAGGCGGCGCGCGCAGCCGGCGAGGCCGATCCCTTCGGCGGCTACAGCGCCATCGGCTGGCGCGCCACCGGCATCGCGGCCGGCACCGCTGGCGCCTTGCGCCGGGCGCGGCGCGTGTACCAGTCGCCCGGGCCGATCTACGAACCCGAAGGCCACGCAGCCGACTACTGGCGCACCGCGCGCGCCATGCAGGCCGCCGGCTTCGAGGCCGGCGACCTGGTGCACAACAGCTTCAGCTACCACCTCACGCCCGGCGCCTGGATCATGGAAAGCGGCGCGCTCGCGCTCGGCTGCACGGTGTTCCCCGGTGGCACCGGCCAGACCGAGCAGCAGCTGCAGGCCATGCAGCACCTGCGCCCCGACGCCTACGCCGGCACGCCGAGCTTCCTGCGCATCCTGCTGGAAAAGGCGGCCGAACTCGGCATCGCGCTGCCCAGCCTGAAAAAGGCGCTCGTCAGCGGCGAGGCCTTCCCGCCGAGCCTGCGCGACTGGCTGGCCGAGCGTGGCATCGCCGGCTACCAGGCCTACGCCACGGCCGACGTGGGCGTGATCGCCTACGAAACCAGCGCGCGAGAAGGCCTCGTGGTCGACGAAGGCGTGCTGGTGGAGATCGTGCGGCCCGGCACCGGTGATCCGCTGCCCGACGGCGAGGTGGGCGAGGTCGTCGTCACGGTGTTCACGCCCGACTACCCGATGCTGCGCTTCGGCACCGGCGATCTCTCGGCCATGCTGCCCGGGCCCTGCCCCACCGGCCGCAGCAACCGCCGCATCAAGGGCTGGATGGGCCGTGCCGACCAGACCGCCAAGGTGCGCGGCATGTTCGTGCACCCGGCGCAGGTGGCCGAGGTGCTGAAGCGCCACCCCGAGCTCGGCCGCGGCCGCCTGGTGGTGGCCGGCGAAATGGCCGCCGACACCCTGACGCTGCGCGTGGAAGCCCACGCGCGCCCGGCCGGCCTGGCCGACGCCGTGGCCCTGAGCGTGCGCGACCTGACCAAGCTGCGCGCCGACATCGAGCTTGTCGAGCCAGGCAGCCTGCCCAACGACGGCAAGGTGATCGAAGACGCCCGCAGCTATCGCTGAGAGCTTGTGACGCGGACTTCTCCACGTTCGAGGCGGGGATAGGTAGTTTCCACGCGACGGTTCCGGGCGGCTTGCCTACCATCGCGCCTCGCGTAACACCATCTGCGGAGACAAGCCCGTGAAAAAGACCCTCGTTGCCCTGGCCGCCGTCGTCCTGTCTGGCGCCGCCATGGCCTGGCCGGAGAAGCCGATCACCATCGTCGTGCCGTTTGCGGCGGGCGGCCCCACCGACAAGGTGGCGCGCGACTTCGCTGTGGCGATGCAGAAGAACATCCCGAACTCGACCGTCATCGTCGAGAACGTCGGCGGCGCCGGCGGCACGCTGGGCGCCGGCCGCGTGGCCAAGGCCGCAGCCGACGGCCACACCTTCCTGCTGCACCACATCGGCATGGCCACCAGCCCGGCCCTGTACCGCAACCTGCCCTACAAGACGCTCGACGACTTCGAGTACATCGGCATGATCAACGACGTGCCCATGACGCTGGTGGGCCGCACCACGCTGCCGGCGAACAACTATGCCGAACTCGTGAAGTGGCTGGAAGCGAACAAGGGCAAGATCAACCTGGCCAACGCCGGCCTGGGCGCCGCGTCGCACTTGTGCGGGCTGCTTTTCCAGCAGGCCATCAAGATCGACATGACGACCATCCCGTACAAGGGCACAGGCCCGGCCATGACCGACCTGCTCGGCGGCCAGGTCGACCTGATGTGCGACCAGACCACCAACACCACGGCACAGATCGCCGGCGGCAAGGTCAAGGCCTTCGCCGTGACGAGCAGCCGCCGCCTGAGCACGCCCGGCCTGAACAACCTGCCCACGCTGGACGAGTCGGGCCTGAAGGGCTTCAACGTCGGCGTCTGGCACGGTCTGTACGCCCCCAAGGGCACGCCGGCTCCGGTGCTGACCCGCGTAAACACGGCGCTGAAGGCGGCACTCAAGGACCCGGCCTTCGTCGGCAGCATGGAGTCGCTGGGCGCGGTGATCATCAACGACGCCCGCAACAACCCGGCCGAGCACAAGCGCTTCGTCGAGGCCGAGATCAACAAGTGGGGCCCGGTCATCAAGGCGGCCGGCCAGTACGCGGACTGAGCACCTCGCCCATGTCGCACGACGAAGCCGCCCGCCCGGGCGGCTTTTTCATTTCCGGCGCGCCGATCTGCGTGTTCGACAGCATCACCGAGACCGTCGTTGGCCCGCCGGGCCCGGTGGTTGTGAGCGCCTCGCTTGGCGGCGTCAGCGCACCGTGAACGGAATCGTCACCGGCCCGTCGTTCACCAGATGCACCTGCATGTCGGCGCCAAACTCGCCGGCCTGCACCGCGCCCAGGCGCTCGGCCACCAGCGCCAGCACCCGCTCGTAGAGCGCGCGGCCCAGCACTGGCGGCGCAGCGCCGGTGAAGCTGGGCCGGTTGCCGCCGCTCACATCGGCCGCCAGCGTGAACTGGCTCACCACCAGCAGCGCGCCGCCCACGTCCTGCACGCTGCGGTTCATCTTGCCGGCCTCGTCGGCAAAGATGCGCAGCTTCACCAGCTTGTCGACCAGCTTCGAGGCGGTGGCCTCGGTGTCGGCCGGCTCGGCGCACACGAAGACCAGCAGGCCCGGGCCGATGGCGCCCGTCACGCGGCCAGCCACGTCGACGCGGGCCTCGCGCACACGCTGCACGAGCGCGATCACGCCCGCGCCTCGGCGTCGTCCTGGTGGGTCTCCACGTCCAGCGGCAGCAGCTGGATCGTGGCGCGCAGGCCCGGCACGGCGGCCATCAGTGCGCGCTCGACCTCGCCCCGCAGGCCGGCGGCCTGCGCCAGCGTCCATTCGGCCGGCATGTGCAGGTGCAGGTCGACGAAGCGGCGGCTGCCGGCGCGGCGCGTGGTGAGGTGGTCGAAGCGCAGCGGCGCCTTCGCGAAGCGCGCCAGCACGGCGTCGATGCGCTGTTGCATCTCGGGCTCCACGGCCTGGTCGAGCAGGCCGTCGGCCGAGCGCCGCAAGAGGCTCCAGCCCTCGCGGATGATGTTCAGCGCCACCAGCATGGCCAGCACCGGATCGAGCCACAGCCAGCCGGTGAGCATCACGCCCACGAGCCCCGCTACGACGCCTGCGCTGGTAACGACGTCGGTGAACAGGTGCCGCGCGTCGGCCTCCAGCGCCATCGAGTGAACCTCGCGCGCCTTCTTCAGCATGCTCCAGGCCAGGCCGAAGTTGAGTGCGCTGCTCAGCACGGCCAGCGTGATGCCCAAGCCGATGGCCTCCACCGGCTGCGGGTCGAACAGGCGGTGCGCGGCCTCGTACAGGATGGCCGCCGCCGCACCCAGGATGAGCACGCCCTCGAAGCCGCTGCTGAAGTACTCGGCCTTGTGGTGGCCGTAGGGGTGTTCTTCGTCGGGCGGGCGCGCGGCGATGGCCACCATCCACAGCGCGAACATCGCGCCGGCCAGGTTGACCAGGCTCTCCAGCGCGTCCGACAGCAGGCTCACGCTGCCGGTGGCGGCCCAGGCGCCACCCTTCATCAGGATGGTGACCACGGCCACCGCCACCGACAGCTTCAGGTAGGTGCCGACCTGCATGGGCGGCCTGGCGTTATCAGGCCGACAGCGTGACGCGCGCGAACTTGCGCTTGCCCACCTGCACCACCACCGTGCCGGCGGCCACCTTCAGGCCCTTGTCGGAGACCACGCCACCGTCGATGCGCACGCCGCCCTGCTCCACCATGCGCAGGCCCTCGCTGGTGCTGGGCACCAGGCCCGCGGCCTTGAGCAGCGCGCCGATCGGCATGGGGGCGCCGGCTAGAGTCACGTCGGCGATCTGATCGGGCACGCCACCCGCAGCGCGGCGCTGGAAGTCGGCTTCGGCCTCGTCGGCCGCTGCGGCAGAATGGAAGCGCGTGGTGATCTCCTTGGCCAGCATCACCTTCGCGTCCTTCGGGTTGCGGCCGGCCTCGACCTCGCGCTTCAGCGCCGCGATCTCGGGCTCAGGGCGGAAGCTCAGCAGCGTGAACCACTTCCACATCGCGTCGTCCGAGATGCTCAGCACCTTGGCGAACATGCTGTTGGCGGGCTCTGTGATGCCGATGTAGTTGTTCTTGCTCTTCGACATCTTCTCGATGCCGTCCAGGCCCTCGAGGAGCGGCATCGTCAGGATGCACTGCGGTTCCTGCCCGTACTCCTGCTGCAGCGCGCGGCCGACCAGCAGGTTGAACTTCTGGTCGGTGCCGCCGAGCTCGAGGTCGGACTTCAGCGCCACCGAGTCGTAGCCCTGCATCAGCGGGTAGAGCAGCTCGTGGATGCTGATGGGCGTGCCGGCCTTGTAGCGCTTGGTGAAGTCGTCGCGCTCCAAGAGGCGCGCCAGCGTGTATTTGGCCGAGAGCTGGATCAGGCCGCGTGTGCCCAGGGCATCGGACCACTCGCTGTTGTAGCGGATCTCGGTTTTCGCCGGGTCGAGCACCAGGCTGGCCTGCTGGTAGTAGGTCTGCGCGTTGGCCTCGATCTGCTCGCGCGTCAGCGGCGGGCGCGTGGCGTTACGACCCGACGGATCACCGATCATCGACGTGAAGTCGCCGATGAGAAAAATCACTGTGTGGCCCAAATCCTGGAGCTGCCGCATCTTGTTCAGCACCACGGTGTGGCCGATATGGATGTCGGGCGCGGTGGGGTCGAGGCCGAGCTTGATGCGCAGCGGCTGGCCCGTGGCCTCAGCGCGCGCCAGCTTCTTCAGCCAGTCGGCCTCGGGGAGCAGTTCTTCGCAGCCACGCAGCGACATGGCCAGCGCCTCGCGCACGCGGTCGGTGACGGGGAACGACGCGGCCGGGCTCGCGCTCGCCAGGAGCTGTGACATGGGGTGTCCGATGGGGTTTCTTGAACGGTGGCCAAAGGCCCGGCCGGTATACTCGGATCTCCGGCTCACGAGAGCGGCAGACGGCACGCGCAGCGCGCCAGACCGCCGCAGCAAATTCTAGTGGACGGGTCTTTGCAGCCCCCGCGGCCGCGTCCGGTACCAAGTTCCGTGTTCGTCGCCCGTCCCGGGCCTGTGTTGCCGCCCATTCACCGCCCGATGTCACCTGCCCGACTGCCCACTGCCGAGCTCGAAGGCTTCGTGCGCCGCCACCGCGGATCGCTCGTGGCCTCGGCCGTGGTGCTGCTCGCCGGCTTCGGCATCACCGCAGTGGCCGTGGCCCCGCTGGCCCCGGATGCCGCCGAACTGCCACGCCGTGTGATCACCGAATCGATCACACCGCCCGATCTTGCCCAACAGCTGCAGGCGCTGTCGGTGCAGTCGCACACGCTCACCCGCAGTGACCTCACCCGCGGCACCGACACCCCCGAGGCCCTGCTGCAGCGCCTGGGCGTGCGCGACGGCCAGGCCGCGGCCTTCCTGCGCTCCGACCCCGAGGCGCGCAAGCTGCTGTCCGGCCGTGGCGGCCGCCTGGTGCAGGTGGAGATGTCGGTCGAGGGCTTCCTTGAGAGCCTCGTCGCCCGCTGGCCCAGCGAAACCACCGACGGCGTGCGCACGCACTTCACGCGCTTGAGCATGAGCCGGGCCCCTGACGGCCGCTGGGCTGCCCGCACCGACAGCGCTGCCTACGGCACCGAGCAGCGCCTGGCCAGCGGCACCATCGCCTCGACGCTGTTCAACGCCACCGACGAAGCCGGCATCCCCGACGCCGTGGCGGCGCAGATCGCCGACATCTTTTCCACCGACATCGACTTCCATCGGGAGCTGCGCAAGGGCGACACCTTCAGCGTCGTCTACGAGTCGCTCACTGCCGACGGCCAGCCCGTGCCCTGGAACGAAGGTGCCGGCCGCGTCATCGCCGCCGAGTTCGTCAATGCCGGGCGGGCCCACCACGCGGTGTGGTTCACGCGAGCCGACGGCCGCGGCGGCTACTACGGCGCCGACGGCCGCAGCCTGCGCCGCAGCTTCCTGGCCAGCCCGATGGAGTTCTCGCGCATCACCTCGGGCTTCGCGATGCGCTTCCACCCGCTGCAGCAACGCTGGCGCAAGCATCTGGGCGTTGACTATGCCGCGCCCACGGGCACGCCCGTACGCACGGTGGCCGATGGCGTCGTCAGCTTCTCAGGCTGGCAGAACGGCTACGGCAAGACGATCGAGATCGACCATGGCAACGGCAAGGCCACGCTGTACGCGCACCTGAGCCGCCAAGACGTGCGCAAGGGCTCGCGCGTGCAGCAGGGCCAGCGCATCGGCGCCGTCGGCAGCACGGGCTGGAGCACCGGCCCGCACCTGCACTTCGAGTTCCGCGTCAACGGCACGCACCAGGACCCGCTGCGCGTGGCCAAGGCCTCGGAGGCGGTGGTGCTCGATGGCGCCTCGAAACCGCGCTTCGATGAAGTGGTGCGCAGCGTGCGCGCCAAGCTCGAAATCGCCGAATCGCTGAGCGCGCCGGTCGTCGCCGCGCGCTGAAACCCCGGCGCGCCGCAGCGCACACGATGGGCGTTGATGGCTGGATCGGCCTGATGTCGGGCACCTCGCTCGACGGTGTCGACGCCGTGCTGGCGGTGGCCGATGCGAACGGCGCGCTGCAGGGCGCCGGTCACGTTCACCTCGCTTTCGACGCCGGCCTGCGCGCCGAGCTGCTGGCGCTCAACAGCCGCGGCCCCGACGAGCTTCACCGTGCCGCCCTGGCCAGCAACGCGCTGATGCGCCGCTACGCCGATGCCGTGAACGCGCTGCTGGCGCAGACCGGTCACCCGCGCGCGGCGGTGCGTGCGCTCGGTGCCCACGGGCAGACAGTGCGCCACCGGCCGGGCGAGTTCGACGGCATCGGCTACACGCTGCAGCTGGGCAACGGCGCGCTGCTGGCCGAGCTCACTGGCATCGACGTGGCCTGTGACTTCCGCAGCCGCGATGTCGCCGCCGGGGGCCAGGGCGCGCCGCTGGTGCCGGCGTTTCATGCGGCCCGCTTCGGCCGCGCGGGCGAAGACCTGGCCGTACTCAACATCGGCGGCATCGCCAACCTTTCGCTACTGGCCGCCGATGGCACGGTGCGGGGCTTCGATTGCGGCCCGGGCAACGTGCTGATGGACGCGTGGGCGCTGCAGCACCAGGGCCATGCTTACGACGCCGGCGGCAGCTGGGCCGCGCAGGGCCAGGTGCTGCCGCCTTTGCTGGCGCGGCTGCTGCCCGAGCCTTTCCTGGCCAAGCCTGCGCCCAAGAGCACGGGCCGGGACCTCTTCACGGCGACCTGGCTGCAGCCCCATCTCGCGGCCTGCCCCGGCGCTGAGCCGCGGGACGTGATGGCCACGCTGAGCGAGTTCACCGCACTCGCGGCCGTGCAGTCGCTGCAGCGGGGGCTGCCCGCGGCGCGGCGGCTGGTGGTGTGTGGTGGCGGCGCGTTCAATGCGCACCTGATGCGCCGGCTGGCGGCGCTGTCAGGGCTGCCGGTGGTCTCGAGTGCCGACGAAGGCGTGCCGCCCGATCAGGTGGAGGCGCTGGCCTTTGCGTGGCTGGCTCGCGCGCTGCTGCAGCGCGAGCCGGGCAATCTGCCCGCCGTCACCGGCGCCACGGGGCCGCGCGTGCTGGGTGCCTTGTACCCGGCGCGCTAGAGCGGCTCAGGCGGAGAACGACGACCCGCAGCCGCAGGTGGTGGTGGCGTTCGGGTTCTTGATGACGAACTGCGCGCCCTGCAGGTCTTCCTTGTAGTCGATCTCGGCGCCCATCAGGTACTGCAGGCTCATGGCGTCGATCAGCAGCGTGACGCCGTTTTTCGTCATCGGCGTGTCGTCTTCGTTGACGACCTCGTCGAAGGTGAAGCCGTACTGAAAACCCGAGCAGCCACCGCCCTGCACGAAGACGCGCAGCTTCAGCTCGGGGTTGCCTTCTTCGGCCACCAGATCGGCCACCTTGGCGGCGGCGCTGTCGGTGAAGATCAGCGGCACGGGCATCTCGTCGGTGGCGGGGTTCAGGGCTTCGGCGACGGCGTTCATGGTGTTTCCTTGTTCGGCGCAGTTCCGGTTCAGTTCCGGCTCTGTTCTGGCACTAAGCGTCGTTGGACGCCGCGAGCTTCAGGGCGGGCTTCTCGGCACTCTTCAGGGGCTTCAGTTCGCCCTCGACCAGCGCCCCGGGGTGCATCTCCAGCAGTTCGTAGCGCACATCGCCAGTGACACGCGCCTTGGGCTGCAGTTCAAGCATCTCGGTGCTGTGCACCGGGCCCCGGACCTCGCCGCTGATGATCACATGGCTGGCCGACACCCTCCCGTGGACCCGGGCATTGTCACTGATGACCAGGATGCTGCGGCCCTCGCCCTCGGCGATGACGTCGCCGGTGACCTGGCCATCGATGCGCAGCCCATCGCGGAACCGCAGCGAACCCGACACGACCATGCCTTCGCCCACCAGGCTGCGGATGGGAGGTGCGCGCTTCTTGCCGAGCCAGCTCATCGGGTACTCCTTGTTCTTGGCCGCTGCGGCTACAGCCGCACCGTCTGCGTGGCGCGGGTGGCGCCTTGGGTGTCGATCACCCGAACCTGAAGAGTTTTTATCACGGCGCCCGGCGGGTGGTCGATCAGGCCGGTGACCCTGGTAACACGACGCAACTGCAGCGCCTTCGGGCCGCCGCTGAAGGGCTGTTGCCACGGGCGGCCTTCCATCTGGCCGCTCAGCAGCACCTCGTAGTGGCCGCGGAACTCGGCCTCGCCCTTCACCTGGTGCACGAGCAGCATCTGGTAGCGCAACTGGCCGTCGCTGGCCGCTTCGGCCGACAAGCCCCGTACCTGCAGGCCCTCGCCACTGGCGGGAATCAGGCGCTGGAAGAAGCCCAGTTCGTCCTGCAGCGACTGCTTGTCGATCTCGAGCTGCCGCACCTGCTGCGCCAGCCGTTCCTGCGCGGCGCGCTCGGCCTTCAGCAGGCTGTCGGCCGTGTTGGCGATCTGCTGCGCCTGGCCGTGGCGATCGCGCAGCGTCGCCAGTTCCTCGCGCAGCTGCGCCAGTTCTTCTTTCGCGCCGCGGTCGAGGCCGGCGATCTCCTTGCCGAACTCGAAGGCCCACAACGCGATGGCGGCCGAGAAGCCGAACATCACCGCCAGCGCCGCCCAGCGCAGCGGCCACGGCAGGTGGCTGCGCACGATCATGCGCGGCGCACTCACCGACAGACGACGACGCAGCAAACGCCAGCGCATCGTCGGCCCGGATGGGTTCAGTCCCGCCCAGCAACCGCCGCGGAACCGGCTCTGCCGGGCCGCTGGCGGTGCCCCCTCGAGGGGGCGCGCGAAGCGCGTAGGCGGGGAGCCAATTACCGCTTGCTGAACTGCTTCCGGCGACGAGCGCCGTGCAGGCCGACCTTCTTGCGTTCGACTTCGCGCGCGTCGCGCGTCACGAAGCCGGCGCGGCTGAGTTCGGGCTTTAGCGCCGCGTCGTAGTCGATCAGCGCACGGGTGATGCCGTGGCGCACCGCGCCGGCCTGGCCGGATTCACCGCCGCCGTGCACGTTGATCTTGATGTCGAAGCCTTCGTTGTTGCCCGTGAGCAGCAGCGGTTGCCGCACGATCATGATGGACGTCTGACGGCCGAAGTACGCATCGATGGACTTGCCATTGATGAGGATCTGGCCGCTGCCTTTTTTCATGAAGACACGGGCCACGCTCGACTTGCGGCGGCCGGTGCCGTAGTTCCAGGTTCCGATCATCGCGTCAGATCTCCAGCGCCTTGGGTTGCTGAGCAGTGTGCGGGTGTTCACCACCGGCATAGACCTTCAGCTTCTTGACCATTGCATAGCCCAGCGGGCCCTTGGGCAACATGCCCTTCACGGCCTTTTCGAGCGCGCGACCCGGATGACGGGCCTGCATGTCCTTGAACGGCGTGGCGTAGATGCCGCCCGGGTAGCCCGAGTGACGGTAGTAGATCTTGTCGGTGGCCTTGGCCCCGGTGACGCGGATCTTGTCTGCGTTGACGACGATGATGAAATCACCGGTGTCGACGTGAGGCGTGTAGATGGCCTTGTGCTTGCCGCGCAAACGGCGTGCTGCTTCGCTGGCAACACGTCCGAGCACCTTGTCGGTGGCGTCAATCACAAACCACTCGTGCTCCACCTCGGCCGGCTTGGCGCTGAAGGTCTTCATGAGGGTCTTTCGATGCTTCGGTAGGAGGTGCCGCTGGCAGCGCCTTTTGGTGCCGTCTCGTGAGGACAGCCTCGCGGGTTGCCGGGCGGTTCTTCCCCGGCCGAATCCAGGGAAGCCCGCGAGTATATGCCGTGATGGGCGTCTTGGGTGGTGGCCCGAGCACCTGGCGCGCAGGCTCCAGATCACGGCGTTTTGAGGGTAAACCCTAGATCCAACGGCTACCATGCGCTGATGGACCCTCATGACGATCTGCTGCAGACCCCCGCACCCGAATCACCCGCGCCGCGCTGGATGTTGCCGGCCTGGTTGCCGGTCCGCAACCTCGGAGCAAGACACCGTGAGCGCGTCCTCACCCACTTATTAGCGCTGGAGTCGCTGGACCGCCACCGCCGCTTCGGGCAGGTGGCCACCGACGAACAGATCCGCGGCTACGTGCAGCAGATCGACTTCGAGCGCGACGAGGTCTTCGGCATCTTCGATGCGCG
>JAIYDH010000073.1 GCA_027487585.1 Rubrivivax sp. | reverse complement strand
GTGCCGCGGTCGGTGACGAGGTCGAAGTGGTCGTGCGGGCCGGGCTCGGGCGCGTCGGCCTGCAGCGCCAGCGAGCCCGACATGCCCAGGTGCATCAGCAGGCCGCCTTCGGCCAGGCCTTGGCGCACCAGCGGCATCCATAAGTATTTGCCCCGGCGGGTGATGTCGCCGATGTGCAGGCCGACAAAGCTGGCCGTGGCACGGCCCAGCGGCCAGCGCAGCGGTTTGCCCAGCCGCAAAGCGTGCACCTTGGCACCGGCCAGGGGGGCGGCGATGCCCCTTCGTGTGACTTCAACCTCCGGCAGTTCCGGCATGCAGGCATTATGGGAGCATGACCCGACGCCCACTGTCGCCGCGCCGCGGCGCGCCTGCCACCCGCCCGATCCTCGTTGCCGCCATGCTGGCGTTGTTGTCCGGCATGGCCTGGGCGCAGGCGCCGACCCCTGCGCCGCCCGCCGCGCCACCGGCCGCCGCCGAGCCCACGCCGCCGCTGAACTCGGCCATGGACGACCGCCTCTTCTACCAGTTGCTGGTCGGTGAACTCGCCTTGACGCAAGGCGATCTCGGCACCGCCTACAGCTGGTTGCTCGACGCTGCCCGGCGCACGCGCGACGACGGCCTGTTCCGCCGCAGCATCGACATCGCGATCCAGGCACGCAGCGGCGAGCAGGCGCTGGCCGCCGCCCGCGCCTGGCGCCTGGCCCGGCCCGAGTCGCTGGAGGCGCTGCGCCTTCAGGTGCAGCTGCTGATGGGCACCGGCCGCACGGCCGAGGTGACGGAGCCGCTGCGATCGCTGCTTGACGCAACCCCGCTGGCCGAGCGCGGCGGCCTCATCGCCGCGCTGCCGCGCTTCCTGCAGCGAGCGGGCGACGCCCGCGTGGTGGCACAGCTGATGGACGAGGTGCTCAAGCCCCACCGAGAGCGCACGCGGACGGCCGTGCCCGCCCGGGTGGCCCAGGGCCGCGCGTGGCTGGAAGCCAAGGATCCCGCTCGCGCCTTGGCACTGGCCCAGGAGGCGCAGGCACTGGACCCGGCCGCCCCCGGCCCGGCGCTGCTGGCGTTGGAGCTGATGCGCGAGCGGCCCGAGGCCGAAGCGCTGCTCAAGGCTTATCTGGCCCAGCCCGCCGCCGAGCCCGCCGTGCGCCAGGCTTACGCCCGCGTGCTGACGTCCTCGCAGCGCTACGCCGACGCCATCGCGCAGCTGGAGCTGGCGGTGAAGGCACAGCCGCAGGAGCCCGGGCCCTATCTCACGCTGGGCGCGCTGCACCTGGAACTCAAGCACCCGCTCGAAGGCGAAGCGGCGCTGAAGCGCTTTGTCGAGCTGGCCACACCGCCAGCCGGTGAACCGCCCGCTGGCGACGACGGCCGCCCCGACGACCGGCTCGAACAAGCCTGGCTGATGCTCGCCCAGGTCGCCGAGATGCGCGGCGACTTCAAGGCTGCCGAAGGCTGGCTGGCGCGCATCGCCGACCCCGAGCGCGCGCTCGACGTGCAGACCCGCCGCGCCACCATCCTGGCCCGCGAAGGCCGCTTGCAGGAAGCTCGGGCCCTGATCAAGGCGCTGCCGGAGCGAGATGCCGAGGAAGCCCGCGCCAAGCTCTCGGCCGAGGCCGGCGTGCTGCGCGAAGTGAAGCGCTGGAAAGAGGCCTACGAGGTGCTCGGCCAGGCCGTGCAGCGCTTTGCCGACGACTCCGAGCTGCTCTACGAGCAAGCCATGATGGCCGAGAAGCTGGATCGGCCGGCCGAGATGGAGCAGTTGCTGCGCCGCGTGATCGCGCTCAAGCCCGACAACGCGCACGCTTACAACGCCCTGGGCTATTCGCTGGCCGACCGCGGCCAGCGGCTGCCGGAGGCGCGCACCCTGATCGCCCGCGCGCTGGAGCTCGCGCCGGGCGACCCTTTCATCACCGACAGCCTGGGCTGGGTCGAGTTCCGCCTCGGCAACCGCGACGAGGCCTTGCGGCTGCTGCGCCAGGCCTATGCCGCCCGCCCCGATGCCGAGATCGGTGCCCATCTCGGCGAGGTGCTCTGGTCGCTGAACCAGCGCGACGAGGCCCGTCGCGTGTGGCAGGAGAGCCGCCGCCGCGACGCCGGCAACGAGGTGCTGCGCGAGACGCTGGCGCGGCTGCGGGTGGACCTCTGAGTTCGGCGCGCGCAGATCCCGCACGACGCCGGCTGCTGGCCGGCGGCGCCGCGTTGCTGCTCGCCGGCTGCGCGACGCGCGCGCCCGATTCGACCCTCACCTCTGGGCGCCTGGCCTTGCGGGTCGACGCTTCGGCCGAGCGGCCCGCGCAGAATGTGAGCGCAGGCTTCGAACTGGCAGGCGATGGCCGCCAAGGCGAGCTGAAGCTGCTGTCGCCGCTGGGCACGCAGCTGGCGGCGGCGCGCTGGGCGCCGGGGCTCGCCCTGCTCATCACCGGCGACGGCGAGCGCCGCTTCGACACGCTCGACCATCTTTCACGCGAGGCCCTCGGCGAAGCCCTGCCACTGGCCGCCTGGCCCGACTGGCTGGCCGGCCGGCCCTGGCGCGAGGCGCCGCACAGCCCGCTCGCCGACGGCTTCGAGCAGCTGGGCTGGCGCATCACCACCTCGGCGCTGGCCGACGGGCAGCTGCTCGCCCGGCGCGACGCCGCCCCGGCCGTGACGCTGCGCGTGCGGCTCGATCCGCGCGAGCCCGCAGCGCCGCGGACGGAGAATGCCGCGCCACGATGAGCCTCCTTGCCCTGCACGACCTGCCCGCGCCGGCCAAGATCAACCTGTTCCTGCACGTCGTCGGCCGGCGCGCCGACGGCTACCACCTGCTGCAGTCGGTGTTCGTGCCCATCGACTGGGCCGACCGGCTGCACGTCGAGCGGCTGCCCGACGGCCGGCTGGAGCGCATCGATCTGGGCCCCGCCCTGCCGGCCGACGACCTGTGCCTGCGCGCCGCCCGCGCGCTGCAGCGGGCCAGCGGCACGCCCTGGGGCGCCCGCATCGCCATCGACAAGCAGGTGCCCTGGGGCGCCGGCCTGGGCGGCGGCAGCTCGGACGCCGCCACCACGCTGATTGCGCTCAACCGGCTGTGGGGCCTGCACTGGCCACGCGCGCGGCTGGCGGCGCTGGGGCTGCAACTCGGCGCCGACGTGCCCTTCTTCCTGGGGCGGGGCCCGGCGTTCGTGGAGGGTATCGGCGAGCAACTCACGCCGATGCGCGTGCCAGCGCTGGCGCTGGCCGTGGTGAAACCGCCGCAATCCTTGCCCACGCCCGAGATCTTCGGCCACCCGGGGCTCAAGCGCGACACGGAGCCTGTTATAGTCATGGGCTCTTTCGACAGCGCCGCGCAAGCGGTTGCTGTCCCGCCAAACGGGGCGGGTGCAGTGATGTGGCCGGTGGAGTGGGGTGCGGTGGATGCAGGCTTCGGCCGCAACGACCTGCAACCCCCGGCCGAAGATCGCTGCCCCGCCGTGGCCGATGCGGTGGCCTGGCTTCGCCAGCGCTACGGCAACGGCCGCATGAGTGGCTCGGGCAGCGCGGCATTTGCGCACATGGCGAGAGACGGCAGCGACGCCCCACCGATGGCGACGTTCCCGCAGGGCGAGTTGCCTGCGGGCTGGGTGGGGCGGCGATGTCGCAGTCTGGAGGTCTTGCCGCTCGCGGCCTGGCTTCCTGACTGAAACAGGTTTGTAGGGTGCCGGTGCGAATCGGTGTCCTGTGTAGGGGAGTCGCCAAGTTGGTTAAGGCATCGGATTTTGATTCCGACATGCGAGGGTTCGAGTCCTTCCTCCCCTGCCAAACATCTTCTGACCGGGTCTGACGAGGCCCGGTCCCCGGCCACCAGGCCCCACCACCTGAGCCCGACCGTGCTGTTCAACACCGTCCTCTTCACCGGCAACGCCAACCCGGTGCTGGCGGCCGAGATCGCCAGCGCGCTCGGCGTCGAACTCGGCAGCGCCGACGTCGGCCGCTTCTCCGACGGCGAAGTCACCGTCGAGATCCGCCAGAACGTGCGCGCCCGCGACGTCTTCGTGGTGCAGCCCACCTGCGCCCCCACGAACGACCACCTCATGGAGCTGGCGTTCATGGTCGATGCGCTCAAGCGCGCGAGTGCGCGCCGCATCACCGCCGTCATCCCGTACTTCGGCTACGCCCGGCAAGACCGCCGCCCGCGCAGCATGCGCGTGCCGATCAGTGCCAAGGTCGTGGCCAACATGCTCGAGACCGTGGGTGTGGAGCGCGTGCTGACGATGGACCTGCACGCCGACCAGATCCAGGGCTTCTTCGACATCCCGGTCGACAACATCTACGCCAGCCCGGTGCTGCTGTCCGACCTGAAGAGCAAGCGCTACCCGAACCTCGTGGTCGTGTCGCCCGACGTCGGCGGCGTGGTGCGCGCCCGCGCGCTGGCCAAGCAGCTCGGCTGCGACCTGGCCATCATCGACAAGCGCCGCCCCACGGCCAACGTGTCGGAAGTGATGCACGTCATCGGCGAGATCGAAGGCCGCAACTGCGTGATCATGGACGACATGATCGACACCGCCGGCACGCTGGTGAAGGCGGCCGAGGTGCTGAAGGAACGCGGCGCCCAGAGCGTGTTCGCTTACTGCACACACCCGGTGTTCAGCGGCCCCGCCGTCGACCGCATCGCGGGCAGCGCGCTCGACGAGGTCGTCATCACCAACACCATCCCGCTGTCGGCCGCCGCCCGGGCCTGCCCGAAGATCCGCCAGCTGAGCGCAGCCTTCCTGTTTGCCGAGAGCATCCGTCGCATCTCCGACGGCGAATCGGTGACGTCCCTCTTCGCGGAGCAGAACAACAACTTCTGATCTTCGCCTAGGCCTGCGGCGCAATCCGGCGCGGCAGGCTTGTCATCGGGCCGCCTGGTCGCGGGTGCGCCCATCCATGTTTGGAGCCACTATGAAATTCACCGCTTATGCGCGTACGCAGCAGGGGACCGGAGCGAGCCGCCGCCTGCGCCACGCCGCCAAGGTGCCCGGCATCGTCTACGGTGCCGGCACGCCGGCCATGATCGAACTCGATCACAACGCCCTGTTCTTCGCACTGAAGAAGGAAGCCTTCCACTCGTCCATCCTCGAGATGGACCTGGCCGGCCAGACACACAAGGTGCTGCTGCGCGACTTCCAGATGCACGCCTACAAGCCCATGGTCATGCACGTGGACTTCCAGCGCATCGACGAGACCACGCGCCTGCGCAAGAAGGTGCCGCTGCACTTCACGGGCGAAGAAACCTCGCCGGCCGTGAAGACCGACAAGTGCCTGGTCAACCGCATCGCCATCGAGCTCGAGATCGAGTGCCTGGCTTCCAAGCTGCCGGAGTTCGTGACCATCGACCTCTCGGGCCTGACCAAGAACCAGAGCCTGCACGTCAGCGACCTGAAGCTGCCCGAGGGCATCAAGGCCGTGCGCCGTGGCACGCTGAACCCGGCCATCGTGACGGCCACCGTGCCGAAGGTGGAAGAGGAAGTCGTGGCAGCACCGGTGGTGGCCGCCGACAAGAAGGGCGCGCCCAAGAAGAAGGACGAGAAGCAGAACAAGAAGTGAGCTGTCACCCGTTCGGGTGTCACTCCGAGCCCCACCGCGGTGGGGCTTTTTCATGCCCGCACGCCACCAATAATCCGTCTCCATGATTCGTCTGTTCGTTGGCCTGGGCAACCCCGGCACCGAGTACGAGGCCACGCGGCACAACGCCGGCTTCTGGTGGGTGGACGCGCTCGCCTCGCAGTGGGGCGCGCGCCTGGCACCCGATCGCGCCTACCAGGGCCTGGTGGTGCGCGTGGCGCGCCCGCCGGTGGGCGACGGCCCGGTTTGGCTGCTCGAGCCGATGACCTACATGAACCGCTCCGGCGTGTCGGTGGCGGGCCTGGCGCGCTTCTTCAAGATCGCGCCGGAAGAGATCCTCGTCGTGCACGACGAACTCGACCTGCTGCCGGGGCAGGTGAAGCTCAAGCAGGGCGGCAGCGCCGCGGGGCACAACGGGCTGAAGGACATTCTCGCCATGCTGGGCGCGCCCGATTTCTGGCGCCTGCGCCTGGGCATCGGGCACCCGGGCGTGAAGGCCGAGGTGCCGAACTACGTGCTCAAGAAGCCCTCGGCCGACGACCGCGACGCCATCGCCAAGGCTTCGGAGCAGTCGCTGAAGGCCGTCGAGGCCATGCTCGCCGGCCAGATGGACCGTGCGCTGCAGATCGTGCATGCCCAGCCGCAGCGGCCCAAACCGCCGCGCAAGGAACCGCCGCCCGAACCCACCGGAGACGCCTGATGAACCGCTGCCCCGCCCTCGTGTTGATCGCTGCCCTGTCGATGGGCTTGGCCACGGCCGCCCAGGCGCAGTCGGTGTGGCGCTGCAGCGAAGACGGCCGCGTGCTGTACCAGGCCGAGCCCTGCCGCGGTGGCCGGGCCGTCGAGGCCCCCACGCCGCGCCCGGCGCAAGACGAAGCCGAGGCCCAGCGCATCGCCGGCCGCCAGGCCTTGCTGGCTGAACAGCTCAGCGCCGAACGCCGCCAGCGTGAAGCCCAGCCCACGGCCCTGGCCGCCGGCATTCCGTACACCAAGAACGAACTCAGCCCGTCGAAGAAGCCGCGGCTGCAGACGAAGCATCAGCAGAAGCTGGATGCAGACGCACAAACTTGGCGAGCAACGCGTCCCGCGTCTCGACATAAGCCGGGTTGACCGGGATGCAGGCCACCGGGCACAGCTGCACGCACTGCGGCTCGTCGAAGTGGCCCACGCACTCGGTGCACTTGTGCGGGTCGATCTCGTAGATGAGCTCGCCCATCGAGATGGCCTCGTTGGGGCATTCGGGTTCGCAGAC
>JAIYDH010000320.1 GCA_027487585.1 Rubrivivax sp. | reverse complement strand
TTCTCGGCCCACTT
The DNA here is from genome assembly GCA_027487585.1 of Rubrivivax sp. GTDB lineage: Bacteria > Pseudomonadota > Gammaproteobacteria > Burkholderiales > Burkholderiaceae_C > Rubrivivax. The sequence goes on along the minus strand of JAIYDH010000320.1, from coordinate 7,765 downwards.
CAGGTTCATCACGTTGGGCGGGAAGCTGCGGATGAAGTGGTCCTGCGGCATGCCGCACTTGTCGACGACGATCTTGCGGATCTCGCGCTCGTAGCGGCGCACGTCGTCGACCTGGCTGCGCAGGATGTGGCACAGCTTCTCGATCGTCTTCACCGTGAAGCGGATCGTCATCAGGTCGTCGCTGATGGCGTGCTGCGCCTTGTTGTACGCGGGGCTCTTGTAGCCTTCCTTTTCATACGCCTTGCGCATGCGGTCGAAGTGGCCGCGCAGGGCCTCGAACTTCACGAGCGCGGCCTTCTTCAGCTCTTCGAGCTTCTTCGTCAGCGCCTTGCTGCCGCCCTGGCCGTCGTCGTCGTCTTCCTCGTCGAACTCGTCGAAGTCTTCTTCGGCGACGTAGTCGTCGGCCTCGTCGGTGGAGATGAAGCCGTCGACGACCTCGGAGATCTGCATCGTGCCGGCGCCGATCTTGTCAGCGTAGGCCAGGATCTCGGCGATGGTGGTCGGGCTGGCGCTGATGGCCAGCATCATCGCCTGCAGGCCGCCTTCGATGCGCTTGGCGATCTCGATCTCGCCCTCGCGGGTGAGCAGCTCCACGGTGCCCATCTCGCGCATGTACATGCGCACCGGGTCGGTGGTGCGGCCGAACTCGCTGTCGACGGTGGACAGCGCGGCCTCGGCCGCTTCTTCGGCCTCTTCCTCGGTGGCGGTGGTGGTGCCGCCACCGGCCACCAGCAGCGTGGCGGCATCGGGCGCCTGCTCGTACACCGCGATGCCCATGTCGTTGAGCATGCTGATGATGGCTTCGAGGATTTCCTCGTTGATCAGCTTCTCGGGCAGGTGGTCGTTGATCTCCTGGTGCGTCAGGAAACCGCGCGTCTTGCCCATCTTGATGAGCGTCTTCAGCTCCTGGCGCCGTTTGGCGGCCTCTTCTTCGCTGAGCGTGGTTTCCTCGAGGCCGAACTCGCGCATCAGCGCGCGCTCCTTGGCGCGCGACACCTTCATGCGCAGCGGCTTGGCCTTCTCGGTCTTCTCGTCGACCTTCTCGTCGACTGTCTCGACTTCGCCTTCGACTTCTTCTTCGATCTCGGCGTCGATGTCGGCGAGGTCTTCGTCTTCCTCGGCTTGCGGCTTCTTGGGCTCGGGGCCTTTCTTGCCGCCCTTGGCGGCCTTGGCGGCAGGCTCGGGCTTGGCCGGGGCCTTGGCAGGCGCCTTGGCCGTGACGGGCTTGCTGCTGCCGGCCTCGGCCTTGACAGGCTTGGCTGCGGGTTTGGTCTCGGGCTTGGCCGCAGGCTTGCTCACGGCCTTGGCGGCCGGTTCGGCTTTCGTCAGGGCTGCGGCCTTGGCCGGCTTGTCATCGGCGGGCTTGGCCTTGCTCTTGGGCTCGGCCTTGGCCGGGGCTGCCGGCTTGGCGGCGGCCTTGGGCGCAGGCGCCTTGTCGGCGGCCTTGTCGGCGTGCTTCGCAACAGGCTTGGCGGCGGGCTTCGCGGCAGGCGCTGGCTTCTTGGCGGTCATGCGTTTCCTTGACGATGCTTAAATGGCAGGTCGGCGCGCACCGACCGGCTCGTGGCCGGGCGGGCAGGCGTTCGGTGGGCGCCGATGGCGAACGCACCCGCGGCCGGCAAGGCCGGGCAGGGTGGGCCTTCGAGAGGCCGGTACGCACATCGTCGCGGGCAAGCTGGCGTGGACGTGGATCAATGCAGCCCTTGCGGATGAGGTTGACCTGTTGAACCCTTGTCGAGGGTGGTCGGGGTCCGGAGGTGCTGCCGTCACTCTTGCCGTTGCGACAAACGCAGGATTGTACTGCCAAGCCGGGCCCATGCATCGACAAACACGCCGGCAAACACGCCGGGTAGGCGGGTGCCTTCAGGCGGGGTTCGTGGGAGCGCGACCCGCCTTGAAGGCCGCGATCTGCACCAGGATCTCGCGGTAGCGCAGCAGCTCCTCGGGCCCGGGCGATGCCGACACGATGGCGTCGGCCTCCTGGCGCAGCAGGGTCTGCCAGAGCAGGCTGACGCAACGCTGCAGCTCCTCGAAACTGTGCTGGTCGTCGCCGAGGCCGGCGCGCACCCAGCCGCGCGCCTGGGTCGCCCAGGCTTGCTCGGCCATCGCGTCGACGAGGTGCGACCAGGTCATCGGCCCGTGCTCCACGACCTGCGTCTCGAGCCAGCGGGCGACCTCGCCGTAGGGCGCGGGCAGCTCGTGGAGCAGCTGCTGGTCGTCGGGGGCCAGCTTGTCCCACCAGTCGCTGTGCTGCAGCAGCAGGCGCAGCGCCACGTCGGCCGGCCCGGCCGGCGCCACGCGCAGCGCGCCGGGCCGCAGCAGGCGCACAGGCCCAGTCCGTTCGGGGCCGCTGCGCGCGGCCGCGGCGGCCGGCGCCCGGGCCGTGCCCCAGAGCTGCGCCAGATCGGCGGCCTCCAGCCGCGCCTGGGTGGCCAGTTCGGGCAGCAGCTGGCGCTTCAGCGCGCCATCGGGCAAGGCCTGCCACAGCGGCCGCGCCTGCGCCAGCATGCGCGAGCGGCCCTCGGCCGTGGCCAGGTCGCAGCCGTCGGCGGCCTGGGCCTGCAACTGACGCGACAGCGGCACGGCGTCGCCGATGGCGCGCTCGAAGGCCTCCGCGCCGAGCTCACGCACGTAGCTGTCGGGATCGTGCTCGGGCGGCAGGAACAGGAAGCGCACGGTGCGCAGGTCGGTGGCGTGCGGCAGCGAGGCCTCCAGCGCGCGGCCGGCCGCGCGGCGGCCGGCGGCGTCGCCGTCGAAGCTGAACACGACATGGTCGGTGAAGCGGAACAGCTTCTGCACGTGGTCGGCGGTGCAGGCTGTGCCCAGTGTGGCGACGGCGTTGCCGAAGCCCCACTGCGCCAGCGCGACGACGTCCATGTAGCCCTCGACGACGAGCACAAAGCCCTTGTCGCGCAGCGCCTGGCGGGCCTCGAACAGGCCGTAGAGCTCGCGGCCCTTGCTGAACACCGGCGTCTCCGGCGAGTTCATGTACTTGGGCTTGCTGTCGTCGAGCACGCGGCCGCCGAAGCCAATGACCTGGCCGTCGGTGCCGCGGATCGGGAACATCACGCGCTGGCGGAACCAGTCATAGCGGCCGCGGTCGGCATGGGCGGCATCGGGTGCCGGTTCGCCATCGCCAGCCTCGTGGTCTTCACGGCGGCGCACGAGGCCGGCCTCTTCGAGCAAGGGGTCGTCGTAGCTCGGAAACACACCGGCCAGCGTCTTCCAGCCCGGTGGCGCATACCCGAGGCCGAAGCGCGCCGCCACGGCGCCGGTGAGGCCGCGCTTCTTGAGGTAGGCCACGGCCTGCGGACTCGCCTTGAGCTGGCTGCGGTAAAAGCCGGCGGCGCGATCGAGCACCTCGCCGATCGACAACCGCCTCTGGCGCAAGGTGTCGCGGCGCTCGCGTTCTTCGGGCGTGACCTGCTCTTCGGGCACCGCCATGCCCGCGCGGCCTGCGAGCTCGCGCACGGCCTCGACGAAGCTCAGCCCCAGGTGTTCGGTGAGAAAGCGGATGGCATCGCCGCTGGCGCCACAGCCGAAGCAGTAATAGAACTGCTTGGCCGGGGCCACCGAGAAGCTCGGCGACTTCTCGCCGTGGAAGGGGCACAGCCCCATCCAGTTGGCACCGCCGCGCTTGAGCTCGACGTGGTGGCTGATCACGTCGACGATGTCGACGCGGCTCAGCAGCTCCTGCAGAAAGCCTGGTGGGATCACCGACCCAGTTTACCGAGCCCGCTGTCGCCTGCTGTCTTGGCCGTCGCGGGCGCGATGGCGAACATGCCGCGGTACTGCTGGATCCAGTCGCCGACCTGGGCGACCGGCATCGGCGCCGCGATGCCGATGCCCTGGCCGATGATGCAGCCCATGTCGAGCAGCGCTCGCGCCTGCGCCGGGCTCTCCACACCCTCGGCCACCACGCTGCAGCCGAAGGTGCCGGCCAGGCCGATGACGCCTTCAACGATGGCACGGTCCTGTGCGTCGTCGAGCATGTTGTGGACGAAGCTGCGGTCGATCTTCAGCACGTCGACCGGCAGCCGCTTCAGGTAGGTGAGGGTGGAGTAACCGGTGCCGAAGTCGTCGAGCGCAAAGCGCACGCCGGTGGCGCGGCAGCGGGTCAGCAGTGCCGATGTGGCCTCGATGTCGGCGTGGGCCGCGCTCTCGGTGATCTCGATCTCAAGGTGCTCGGCCAGCGGGTGGGCGTGGCGCGCCAGCAGCTCGGTGAGCCGCTGTGCGAAGTCGGGCTCCTGCAGATGGCGCGCCGAGACGTTGACACTGACCGAGAAGTCGAAGCCCTTGCGCCGCCAGGAACTGAGGTGATCCAGCGCTTGTGCGATGACCCAGTCGCCGATGCGGCTGGACAGCCCCGTGTGCTCGATCAGCGGCAGGAACTGCGACGGTGCGATCAACCCCTGGATCGGGTGATCCCAGCGCAGCAGGGCCTCGAAGCCATGCACGCGGCCGGTCTTCATGTCGACCTTCGGCTGGTAGTGCAGGACGAGCTGCTGCTGGTCGAGTGCGTTCTGGATGCGCACGATGTCCATCGCGCGCTCTTCGGTGCGGCGGCGCTGCTCGGCATCGAAGAAGGCGTAGCCATTGCGCCCCTTCTGCTTGGCGTCGTACATGGCATGGTCGGCGTGGCGCAGCAGCGTGTCGGAGTCGCTGCGGTCGATGGGGTAGACCGTCAGCCCCATGCTGGCCGTGACCTGCACCGGGTCCTCGGCCGGGTCGACGACGTAGGGCTGGGCCACGACACGCAACACGCGTTCGACGGCCAGGCGCGCTTCTTCCAGTGTGCCGGCGCGCAGCAGCAGCACGAACTCGTCGCCGCCCAGCCGGGCTGCGCTGTCCGTCCAGTGCTCGCGGCTGCGCAAAGCGCTTCTCAGGCGCCCGGCCAGCTCGGCCAGCAGGCGGTCGCCGGCGGCGTGGCCGAAACGGTCATTGACGGGCTTGAAGCGGTCGAGGTCGAGGTAGCAAACGACCAGCAGATAACCGTCGCGGTCGGTGGCGCGGATGGCGTCATCGAGCAGCTCCGACAGCCGCGCACGGTTGGGCAGGCGCGTGAGCTCGTCGAAGTGCGCCTGGCGTTCGAGCTGCTCGCGTTGCTGCTTCTGCTGCGTGATGTCACTGATGACCAGCACGTGATAACGCAGATCGCCATCGGGGCCGAGCACGGTGGAGATGGTGGCCTGCAGCGTGCAGGCCGTACCGTCGCGCCGGCGTTCGAGCAGCTCGCCGCGCCAGCGGCCGTGGTCGCTGAGGCCCGCCCACATGGCGGCCCGCTGCTGCCGGGCCACCGGGTCGGCCGGCGTCGGCCGCAGCAAGGAGGGCACGGTACCAAGCAGCTCGTCGCGCGGCACGCCAACGATCTGCGCATAGGCCGGGTTGGCGTCGAGCGCGCGCAGGTCGGGGTCCGTGATCAGCAGGCCCTCGTGCAGGTGCTGGAAGAGGCTCACGCTCATCAGCTGGCGCTCCTGGGCCTGGCGCTTGTCGTGCACGTCGGCCAGCGTGGCGATCAGCCGCAGCGGCTGGCCGGCGGCGTCGCGCTCGACGACCAGCAGCGTGGCCTCGAGCCAGCGCCAATCGGTGCCGCGCTGTTGCCGCAGTTCGAGCTGTCGGCGGCCCGCGCGGCCGGCGCCCACCGCGTCAATGGCCTCGACCAGCGCCGGGCGGTCCTCGGCGTGCACTTGCTCGATCCAGGCCGCAGCGCTCCAGCGTTTGTCGGTGTGGCCGGTGAGCGTGCGCCAGGCCACCGAGGCGAAGCCGTCGCTGCGGTCGATCAGCCAGTCGGCCACGCCCAGGCGCGAGCCGTCCAGGGCCCACTCCCAGCGCTGCGAGCGGCCGCGCCAGTCCACGTGCGCAGCATGGCCAATCAGCAGCAGCGCCAGCGCCGAACCCACCCAGGCCGCCACACCGGCTTGCAGGCTGCCACCGGTGCTCCAGAACGAGACGCCCTTGGCAGCCGAGCCCGCCACCAGCAACGAGGCCAGCAGCAGGAAACTCGACGCGTGGGCGAGCCGCCCGTGCATGGCCAGCCCCGCCACCACGATGTGCGGCAGGAACATCGCGGCCGCGCCGACGGGCGAGCGCGCCTCGGGCGAGGCCCACAACAGCAGCAGGGCCGCCACCGCCGGCAGGCTGGCCAGCGCCAATTCCGGCCAGCCCTGCGCCCAGCCCGCGCCGGGCTGCAGTGCCTGCAGCACACCGCGATCGAAACTGAGCACCGTGGTGGCCGTGGCCAGCATGCCCAGGCCCAGCACGACCCAGCCGACGCTCAGCGCCTGCCAGGCGCCCCAGCCGGCATCGCCCGGAAACCATGCCGCCAAGGCCAGCGTGGCCGGCAACGCAGCGCCGACGATGACGCCCAGCGCCAGCACGCCCACGTCGACGGACCGCTCAAGCCGGGCGTCGAAGTCGAGCCGACGCATCAAAGCATGCGCCAGCAACGCGGCCAGCCCCATGGCCATGGCGCCGGCGGCAGCATCGGTCAGGGGCATGCCGCTGCCCAGCAAGGCGACGAAGGTGCCGACCACCGCGCCCACCAGCACGGGCGGCCCCCAGCGGAGGAGGGCGGCCAGCGCCAGCCCGGCCGGCAGCGCGATGGCGCTCCAGGGCTTGAGGGCGAGGCTCAGCGAGCCGGCATACGACAACAGCAGGGCCGTCAGGCCGATGCTGAGCACCGACAGGCCGACCGACAGCGACTTGTTCAGGCGCTGCGCGGACGCGGCAGCAGGTGCCGCGGCGGGGACTGCGGGTGCAGCGTCCGGCTGATCCATCGGGGGCTTCGGTCGCCGCCTGCGCGGGGGGCTAGAGCGCGAAGTCCGACAGGCTGCGCCCGTCCAACAGCGCGGCCTTCAGCCACTTGGGCTGCAGCCCGCGCCCGGACCAGGTCTCGCCCGTCTCCGGATGGCGGTACTTCGGCGCCACCTTCGAAGGCGCCGACGGCCTGACCGTGCGCAAGGGGGCGGGCCGCGGCGAGCCACCGATATCGGCCATCGTCAGGCCGAACTGCGCCATCAGCTCGCGCACCTGCGCCACGGCGCGCTCGCGCTCGGCGCGCTGGGTGTCGATGATCAGCTGGTCGAGCGCGGCCTTCTGGGCCAGCAGTTCTGCAAGGCTTGCCATGGGGCGCGCTCAGGCCGCGGGCGGCACGTAGCCGACCGGCTTGTCGGCACCCGTGCCGAAGAAGAACTGTTCCATCTGCCGCGCCAGGTACTGACGCGCGCGCGCGTCAGCCAGGTTGAGGCGGTTCTCGTTGACGAGCATGGTCTGGTGCTTCTTCCAGAGCTCGAAGGCCTCCTGGCTGACGTTGTCGAAGATGCGTTTGCCGAGCTCGCCCGGGTAAGGCGGGAAGGCAATGCCCTGGGCTTCCTTCTTCAGGTACACGCACTGAACCATCCGTGCCATCGTCGTCATTCCTCAGTTGAACTTCTTGACCAGCACCTGCGAACGCCGGTCCCAGTTGTACTTGCGTTTGCGAGCCTCGGGCAGCCAGTCGGGGTCGACCTGCACGAAGCCGCGCTTGATGAACCAATGCATGGTGCGCGTCGTGAGCACGAACATGCTCTGCAGCCCCATCGCGCGGGCGCGCTGCTCGACGCGTTTGAGCAGCCGCTCGCCGTCGCCCTGGCCCTGGCTGAGCGGGCTCACGGTGAGTGCCGCCATCTCGGCGCTGCGTGCCTCGGGGTAGGGGTAGAGCGCGGCGCAGCCGAAGATGATGCCGTCGTGCTCGACGACGCTGTAGTTGGCGATGTCGCGCTCGATC
>JAIYDH010000296.1 GCA_027487585.1 Rubrivivax sp. | reverse complement strand
TTCTGCGCGATGGCCGCAGGCGTCATCAGGTACGTGAAGTGCCAGCCACCCGGCACCAGATGCTGGGTTGTCACGCGGTTGAGCAGCAGAGTATCGATGCGCCTGGCCGTGATGGGAAACCGACCCTCCGATCCGAAGTAGCGCAGGTTCTGCATCGTGCGGTAGAAGCGGTGGAGATGCCGCACGGTCGTGATACGCGCAGCCTTGCAGGGCAGCTCCCAGGGGTCGCCGGAAACAACCAGCTCGTTGTTGAACGCGTAGTAAAAGACCCGTTGATGCAGCACCGCACTCAGGTAACGCCCAGGCAGGAAACGGCGCAGGCTGTCCGGATGCGGGATCTCGTCGACGTCCGACAGCACCAGCAAGTCATCCGGGTGCGCGTTCAACAGTCCCCGGGCGAGCGCGTTGCGCTGCCGGAACTCGTTGTGCCACGCAGACTGTGGAGCCGCCTCGAGCTCGTCGACCACCAGGTGCACGATGCAGTCGCGGAAGCGAGCGGGCACGCGGGCGTGCAGCTGAGACACTTCGCGGGGCTGCCCGGCAAAGCTGCGTGTGCCCTCCGCGACGACGAAGCGGTCGACGACATGGGCCAGGGTCTCGAGCCGGAGTTCGAGCACGTCGAATTCGCCAGCGAAGGTGAAGCAGTCGTGGATCATCGGATGGAGGGCTTATGTCTGATGCGAAGTCAGTGTTCCTGGCACACGATCAAAGTCTCACCGCCGCATGGCGGACCTGAGCATTCCGAAGTCCTGCGTCGAGAACGCCCCGCAGGCGAGGAGCATCGCGAAGTACACCAGCACATAGGAGCCCATTGCGGCCCAGATGGACCCGCTGCTTTCGAGTACTCGCAGCAGGCCAGCGCCGATCCCAGTGGCCAGGCCGGCCGCAGCCAGAGTGCCGAAGCCCTGGTTGCCGCTTCCCCACCAGGCTCGCAGCTGTCGGCCGTGGTGTCGCAGCAGCATCAGGCAGGGCCCAAGTTCCAGCCACCAGCAGCCGATCACTGCGGCGAACAGGCCGAGGCTGGGCGACGCCATCCAGACCCAAAGCGGCGTCGCAACGGCCACGGCGCCCGCGTGCAGTAGCGCCGCACCATCCTGTCGCAGATGGGCAGACAGCGACAAAGAGATGCGGCCCGTCATCAGGACAGCCAAGGGAGCCAAGCCCGCCAGCAGCACCGTCAGGTCCCCGTAGGCCTCGCGGACACCCGCGCTGCGCAGCAAGGCTTCACCGAAGAGCACCAACGCCGGACAGGCTGCCGCAATGAAGATCACATTGACTCTCAGCAGCAGGCGTGCGTCGTCGTCACTGCCTCCAACAGGGACGCCTTGCTCGAGACGGGCCGTGAGCCACGCACGAATCTGGCCGTGGAACATCGCCAGAGGCATGTAACGCGCGGGGTAGTCGGCAATCGCATGGGCCAGTCCGAACAGTGCCAGCGCCGCAGGGCCCAGGCTGCCGGACACCAGCAGCTTGACGACATCCACGTTGGAGGCTCGTTCCAGCAACAGGGCGACATAACTGCGCCATGTAAAGCCAAGTCTGCTGGCGAACGCAGGGGAAGGCGTCTCCCGTTGGGCGGGCAGTCCGATCGCCATCCGCACCACCACAAGCATCGCGACGGCACAGCAAGTCCCGGTGACCAGGAGGTCGACCCACAACACGTCGAGAGCGGTGAGTGGATCGACCGGCATCAGCGCCACGAACACCAGCCGGCCCAGACCGCGAGCGAAGAGCAGCACCTGGCAAGCGACCTGATGCAGCGTGGCGGTGAGTACGAGTTCGAGGAACCGGAACAGCCCTTCGCACAGCACGTACGCCAGCATGAGGCTAGGCACAATGGCCATGCCCGTCCAGCCCAAGGCTGCGCCAATCCTGGGCATCAACTCGGCCAACACGATGGCGGCGGCGGCCAGTGTCACAAGCCGCCAGACAAAGACGAGCAGCAGGCGGCGGACGAAGGCCGCCCGCGGCGCCTGTGCCCAGTCCGCCGTGAGGAACCGATCGCAGTAGGAGTTGACGCCCAGGCTGGATACATGCTGCGTCAACTCGAAGAGCGCGATCACGCCGAACAACACACCGAGTTGGTCGAGAGGCAGGCGCGCCGTGAGCTGAACCAGCCACAGGACGCCGACAAATGCCCCAAGCAACTTGAACACCACGACCGCGCGCCAGCCCCGGATCAGGCCGAGCACCGGCCGCCGTCGGCGCGCCGTCACGACGTGGTCACCGGTTCGGCGTCGTCTGTCGCACCCTGCCGCTGGGCGACCCCGGGCAGCCCGCTCAGGCACGCGGCGACAGACCGGGTGTAAACGTCCCGACGCCCAGACGCCCACTGCAGGGCGAGCTCTAACGCCTGAGTGCACGGGGCTCGTCCGGCCTCCAGGCAGGCCTGGCCGAAACGAGCCGGATCGTCCTCGATCCGCACCTGCGGTGGCAGGTCTTGTAGCAGGCCACGCAACGCATGGCGCGTCGCCACGACCGCAGCACCCGTACCGACGGCCTCGATGGCCTTCTCCTGCACACCGGAGCCGCTGAGCGAGACCACGGCGACTACGTCGACGGCGGCGTAAAAGTCACTCACCTGGGCGATTCGGCCCATGACCCGCGCGTGCGCCGGCAGATCCAGCCCGTCGAGTCCGCTGCCGGCGAGCACCAGGCGCGCCCGACCGGCGATCGCTGGCCAGACACGCGCCAGGAACCAGAGCAGCCCCTCGCGATTCGGCGCCCAGGTCCAGGTGCCGAGCAGGCCGACGGCAGGCGAGGCCTCGCCCGAAACCCGACGCCGGTGCACCGGCGGCGCCAGGGGGTAGCCGGGCAATACAGCCAACCGGGCACATACGTCAAGTAGGGCGCCCTTGGCGAGGCTGCGCAAGCGCTCGCTGTCGTCTTCGCTTAGGCACGCCAGCACCTGGGCCTGCGCGAGCACCTCGAGCTCCAGCTGCTGCAAGCCGTAGGCCTCGCGGCGCATCAGGTGTCGCCGTACCCAGCGGCCGACAGCGTGCCCTGGGCCGAGCCCGGGCGCAGCCCGACTCTGGCGCATGTAGTTGTCCGATTCCACGTTGTGATTCACCAGCAGCACGGGGCGGCTGCGGAGGCCACGCAGCCAGGGCCATGCCTGCAGGTGATCGACGACGACGGCATCGCACGGGTGGAGCAAGCCGGCCAGTCGCTCCGCACTGAGTGGCACGCGCTGGCGACTCACCGTGATCGGACGTCGCGTCAGCAGCGCCGAGGCAACCGCGGCCAGACTTCGCCAGCGGCCGAGTTCGTCGAACGGTCCGACGACTTCGCCCAGCGACACCACCTGGGGCGTCCAGACGGCAGCCTCGGTCGCGTTGCCCCGCCCGACCAGCACGATCTCGTGCCCGCCATCACGCAGCGCTGCCAGCAGGCGCGCGGTGCAGAGCTCACCACCGCTCGTCGGCGTGCCGAACAGACGCGTTGTGAGCACCAGAATCCTCATCACTCAGGCCCGTGGCCACCGGTCCGGGCCTGCCCCCAGCCCGGATGCAGGTACAGCGCCAGCACACTGAAGCCGAGTGCGTTGCCACCCACGCCCAGGCTCGAGGCCGACAACAGGTAGGTCAGGAACCAAAGAAGCAGCCAGGCGGCGATCCACGGCCCGCCGGGGTCACGTCGGGCGATGGCGGTCTCCCAGGCCGCCACCGCAATGGCTCTGACCCACAACAGCGGCAGCAATGCGGCCAGCCCAACCTGGGCGATGCCGTTCCCGAGCCCGCTCTCGTCGCCGACATCGGTGTCGACGGCACCGGCGTAATTGCCAGCCGCCCCGAGACCCTCTCCGAGCAGATTCCCGTCCAATAAGTAGTGCACGGCAGTGACAAGACCGGCTGCATGGCTGAACGCACCTTCCGTGTAGCCGGCTTCGCCAAGGGCCAGTGCGAACGCGATGCCCACCGCCGCCAGCAAGAACACTTGGCGCGGCTGCGGCAGACCGAACCAGCGCCAGGTCAGCAGCAGCCCGAGAAACACGATGAAACCCTTTGACACCGTCAGGATGCCGGCCACCAGGAACAGCGCCACCAACCCTGGCGTGGCGGCCACCCATCGGGGCAGGCCCAGTGCGTCGGCGCCCAGACGCTGACGCTCGCGCGCCGCCACCGCCAGCATCAGCGCCAAAGCCAGGGTCGGCGCGAGCGTCGTCGGTTCGAGATAGGTGGAGACCATGCGCCGTACAACGAGCCCGGTCTGCGCCTGAAGGTCCCAACTGAAGAAGCGGCCGCTCTCCTCGAACGGGGACAGCCCGAAGGGATCGAGCGGGTTGGACGACATGAAGGACACGACATCGAGCACCGAGGTCCAGAGCGTGTCGGGTGAAAAGCGCTCGATCAGGCCGAGCACTGCCACGACGAGGCTGGTCGCCAGCACAAGTGCCATCAGGCGTTCGAGCTGGCCTCTCGTCCAGGGGAGCAGAAGCAAGGCAGCGAAGAGCAAAGGGACCAGCGCCAGACGCCGCAGATTGAGCGCCACGAGCAATGGGTGTTCCGGAGACACGATCGCAAACATCGTGTAGACGACAACCAGCAGCAGGGCCCAGACCACTGGCGGCCGCGCCGTCCAGGGCGATGTCGACGACAGCAAGGCCAGAACCGCCAGGCCGACAAGTGCCATTACCAGGCCGTCGCGCGCGCCACCGATCAGCGTGAAACCCATGCTTCCCGTCAGCCGGAACCCTACGAGGCCGATGGCTGGACCAAACTGCAGCGCCAGCACCAGCGCAACCATCAGCCAGAACGCCAAACGTGCACCTCGCACCTGCAGAGGGCGCGATGGCAGCGGTATCGATTCGATCGGATGCGAACTCAACGGCAACCCATCCGCGCGGTGCACCACTCTGCGTGCGGCTCGTAGTGAAAGCGGGATGTCGTCACGACTCCACCTGGCCCCGTATGGCCCAGGGCCGCTGCCCCCACAGAGCCTTCAGTCGCAGCCGCCAGCTCCCTTGGCGCCGCACCGGCAACACCGCGCGCACCTGCTCCAGGCGCTGCCGGTAATGCTCGTCCTGCCGCGCCAGCCGGCTGCGGTGGCGCACCAGCACCCATACCGCCTGCAGCCCGAAGCCCAGCGCCAGGCCGCCCAGCGCCCACTGCACCGGGTTCGGGCTGGCCGGCGTGAAGACGGGTTGCGCGCGGTCGAGAACTTGCACGGGCACCGGCTCCGACTCGACGTCGAAGCGCGCCGCCTCGAGCTGGCGGGTCAGCGTCTCGACCAACTGCTCGGCATAGCGCAGCTCGCGCACGCGGCCGCCGAAGGCCCCGCTGCCTTCGTCGCGCGGCACTTCCAGGCGGGCGAGCTGGGCGCGCATCGCGGCGATTTCGGCGCGCGCCATTTGCACCTCGTCGCTGCCTTCGACCCGCAGGCGCAGCAAGGCAGCCAGGCGCACCTCGGCGGCCGTGATTTCGGCCTGCTGCCGGGCATAGCTGGTCGCGGCGGCACCCGGCTCGGCCCGCAGCGCCGCGCGGTCGAATCCGCTGGTGCGCAGCTGTTGCTGGGCCTTTTCGAGCGACTGGCGGGCGCGCTCGAGCTGCTGTTCATAGAAGCTGCGGCGCTGCGTGGCCTCGTTGAGCGCGAAACCGCGCAACACGAGCTTGAGCTCTTCCACCGCCTGGTTGGCAATGGCCGCGGCGCGCTGCGGGTGCACGTCGGTAGCCTCGATGTAGACGACACCCTCGCGCCGCGCGATCGTGAAGTCGAGCCGTCGGCTCAGCAGCGCGCGGGCGCTGGCCGCGTCTCGCATCTGCCAGGCGCGCACGAGGTCGAAACGCTCCACCAGCCGGTCGCCGATGACCTTGCTGCGCAGCATGGCCACGTGCAGATCGATCGGGCTGGCGCCACCCGGCGCGATCAGCGTCAGCCCCGGCGCACCACCGGCACCGACGCTGCTGGAGGGCCGCTGCACCGAGGTGACAACGAAACTCGACTGGCCAACGAACATGAGCGGCCGGAACAGCGAGACGGCGAAGAAGGCGAGGCCGAGCACCAGTGCCGACAGCAGCAGTCGCCAGCGCCGGCTCCACAAGGGCAGTGCCACCTCGAGCCAGCCCAGGCTGGGGGGCGGCCAGACGGGCGGCGGCATCGGTGACGGCGCGGCGGGGCGGGGGTCGGCCGACGTGGCCGAAGCGACATCTGCGGTGCTCATCGCGCGCTCAACGGATGGTGAGCAAGGCCGCCAGCCCCACGCCCAGCTGGTACAGGATCTGCGTCCAGTCCTTCGCGCCCTGCACGAAGGTCACGCGGTCCAGGCGCTCGGGCACGTACACCGTGTCGCCGGGCAAGGCCGGCTGGTCTTCGAACTGGGACCGTCCGGTCCACCAGCCGCCCTGCCGGGCCGACAGCACGCTGCCGTTGGCGCGCACGACGAACATCGAGTCGGCCTCGGCGGCGGCGGTGGGCCCGCCGGCCCGCGCGACATAGTCGCCCAGCCGCAACTCGCCATCGTGCACGAAGCTGCCGGCGTTGAACACGGTGCCGAAAACGCCGACGCTCTGGCTGCGCGGCGGCACACGCACGAAGTCGCCGTCCTCGAGCACCAGAGCGGGCAGCTCGCGTGCCGCCGGCGTCAGGTCGAGCACCAGCCGGCCCTCGGGACGGCGGGCGCGCAGCCGCGCCATCAGCTCACGCAGCGCCGACTCCTGCACCCGCGAGTTGTCGGGGGCCGAACCCCGTACCGTCGCCAGGCGTGCGGCCTCGGCCTCGAGTTCCTCGAGCGCGCGCAGGTAGTTCGCCTCTTGCAGCAGCCGCACCCGTTCGCGCCGCAGCTCGGTGCCAAACAGGAAGGCGGCCTCGGTGGTGCCGCCCGCCGCGGCCACGGCGTCGGCCAGCGTGGCCGTGGGCGCCAGCACATAGTCGCCCGGGCGCAGCACCTCGCCCTCGACACGCACGCGCTTGGCTCCCAGCAGCGTGGGCCGCGTGGCCTGTGTGCGCGAAGGCACGCGCACCAGGTCGCCATCGGCCAGCACTTGCCGGGCGTCGTCGGGCCAGCGCATCTGCACGATGCGTGCAAAGGGCTCGCCGCGACGCCGCTCGACCTCGACGCGGTCGCCGTCGGCCACGGCCGAGAAGCCCCCGGCCAGCATCAGCGCGTCGGCCAGCGTCTGTTCGGGCAGCGTCTCGAACACCGCCGGCCGGTTGACCGCGCCCAGCACCGCCACCTGCGGGCCGATGGGCTCGATGTGGACGACGTCGGCCGGCAGCAGCATCGGGTCTTCGCCGGCCTGGCCCTGCACCAGCAGTGAATAACGGTCGAAAAGGTAGATCTCGCGGCCGCCGCGACGCAGGCTCACGCGGCGTAGGCTGCCGCCGGCCGCGGCCACGTCGAGCCGTGCCACGGCGCGCGACAGCGTGGTCAGGCCCGGCAGCACCCGGTCGCCGGGTTCTGCCACGAATCCGGTCACACGCACCCGCACGGGCGCGGCCTCGCTGACGGCCACGCCCAGATCGAAGCCGCGGTACACCGTCTGCAGCCTCTCGCGCAGGCGCGCCGCGAGCTCGGACGAGGCCACGCCAGCCACCTGCACGGGCCCCACGCGTGGCAGCACGACGCGGCCGTTGCGGTCGACGCGCAGCCGCCACTCGCCTTCGACGCTGCCCCACACGTGAACGTGCAGTTCGTCGCCGGCCTGCACGGGGTAGTCGGCCGGCACGCGGGTCGGGCTCTCGGGCGCGTCGCTTCCCCGTTGCTCGGCCCGCGGCTCGGTACCGAAGCGCCAGAGCGGGCGGCCGGCATTGGCGGTGGTGGCGAGCCGCTCGAAGTCGGTCGGCAGCCGCTCGGGTGGCGGCAGCGTGACGGCGCTTTCGGCCGGTGCGGGCACGGCCCCGGGCGGTGCCGCCGCTGCAGGGCGCGACGCCGGCCGTGTCGACGGCGGCGCCGTCTCGGCCGTGGCCGTGGCCGGCGCCAACGCCGGCATGAGCCGCTCCACCGGTGCGGTCATCTGGGCCTGCGTGGGCCCTGCGGTGCAGGCCAGCAGGCACAAAAGCACCTGGGCGCATGCGCGCAAGAAGTCGGGCTTGCTCATGAACGTGGACCGGTACGCCCGATGTGCGCCGCGAGCAATCGCGCAGTGCCTAGGCCGGGAGGCGGGGTCGATGGGAGTCGTTTCGGATCAGGTTATCGACACCCGATGAACGAGCGGTGTCAGGCCGGCGACGACACTGACACACCCATGATCCCAACGGCTCACGCTGCCCGCGGCGCTGGTCCCCGTTGGCCCATACAGCAAAACCCGCGCGAAGGGCGCGGGACTCGATGGGCTCGATGAACTCGGCGGGCCTGCGGCTAGCGGCGCGCCATACGGGCCACAACGGCGCCCACGGCCAGCGCGATGGCCACGGCCGTGAGCGGATGCTTGCGGATGCTGCCGCGTGTGCCGTCGACCCATTCGTCGCCCCGCTCGCGCAGCTGGCTGGTCTTGGCGCGCAGCGCGGCCTCGGCCGAGTTCACGCTGTCGCCCATGCGCTGCACCGCCGGGGCGGCTCGATCGGCGAGCCGATCGAGGGTGTCGTGGGCGCCCTGCACCGCGGTCTTCAGCATGCCGGTCGCACCCGGCGAGGTGATTTCGTTGTCGGGTAGCGCCGAATGGTCTGGCGCCGGCATCCGCTGGCTGCTGGTCGGCCAGGGCACGTCGGCCGTGCGGTCGTTGGGGATCGTGCTCATGTGCGTGTCCTTGGTGGTCTGGCGGTCTGGGCCAGATGGTCTCCGGCGCAGAGCGCACTTTAGGAAGCCAATTCAAGGGCGTCGGTTCGTTCCCGCACGCCGATGCAGCGCTTCGAGCGGCACTTCGCTCGGGATACCGACGGCGCCCCAGGGCGTCGTCGAAACGCGCTGTCACATTCGCAGCGCAGGCGCGAGGGCCAACGCACAGACGGGACTCAGCCTTGCAGCGAACGTGGCCCTGTCGCCAAACGCCGAAGAGACCCGTCATGAGCCGCAACCCCGCCCCTGTTCGTTTTGCCGCGCGCCATGGCGCCGACTTCCGCAAGCCCTGGGCCTGGGCCGCCGTGGCGCATGCTTTGCCCGCCAACGATCAGCACGCCGATCTGGCCATCGCGCTAGTGGCCCACCCGAACGCCACGCTTCGTGTGCTGGTGGTTGACGACTGCCCCGTCAACCTGGCCGTGGTCAGCGCCAAGCTGCAGGCCTTGGGCGTGGTGCCCATGCAAGCCGCCGACGGCGCCGAGGCCGTGGCTCTGGCGTGCGAGTGGCAGTTCGACCTCATCCTGATGGATCTGCAGATGCCCATCCTCGACGGCCGGGCCGCGACTGCCGCGATCCGGCGCTTCGAGCTCCACCGTACGCGGCCCGAGGTGCCGGTGGTGGCGCATTCGAGCAGCCCGCAGGACAGCACGGTTCTCGCTCGACATGGCCTCAGCGGCCACTTGCCCAAGCCCTGCACCGGCGAGCAGCTCGAGCAGTGCCTCGTCCAATGGTGCCCCAGTTACTGCCCCTGTACCTCGATCGGCGCCGGGCCCCACCGCATCCATGCAGCGGTGGCTCCCAAGGGCTGGCTGCAGGCGGCGTTTCGATGGCTCGCGGCCAGACCCGCCCTGCTGGATAAACGCACGCCAGGGTCGCACTCGTCGGGAGCGGCCGCTTCATGGCGCGTTTGGTGATTCATCCGGGCACCGCCTGCCGCGCCTCGCGCAGCAACGGGGCCAGCGGCGGGGCCAAGGCCGGGGCCTCGACGGCATCGGGCAAGGCGGCATAGAACGGCCCCAACTGGCTGGCCACTGGCACCAGCTGGCTGGCGTTCATCGGTGGCCTCAGAGCTTGTGAAGCATTCCGGCGCGCCCGAGCGGGCGTCCGAAACGGTGTCGATCTAGGCGCAAAGCGCAGCCGTAGCCCGGGCTACGGCGAGCATTTGCAACGACGAGCGGC
>JAIYDH010000193.1 GCA_027487585.1 Rubrivivax sp. | reverse complement strand
CCCATCTGCAGCGGCGTGGCCTTCAGCAGCACGGCCGCCGTCAGCGGCAGCGCCAGCATCATCACCTGGTTGCCGAAGCTGGCGGTGAGGATGGATCCGAACAGGCGCGCGTAGGCCGGGTCGCGCAGCAGGTCGCCGGGCGGCAACCGGGGGATCAGTCTCTGCAAGGGCTGGGCGCCGTGGTGGCTCAGCTTCGGTAGTCTGCGTTGATGCTCACGTAGTCGTGGCTCAGGTCGCAGGTCCACACGGTGGTTTGTGCCGGCCCGCGGTGCAGGTGCACGCGGATGGTGATCTCGCTGCCCTTCATCACCCGTTTGCCGTCTTCCTCGCGGTAGCTGGCGAGGCGGCCGCCACGCTCAACCACGTGCACGTCGTCGAGGAAGAGGTCGATCAGGCCCTGGTCCAGATCAGCGATACCGGCGTAGCCCACGGCGGCCAGGATGCGGCCGAGGTTGGGGTCGGACGCGAAGAAGGCCGTCTTCACCAGCGGCGAATGTGCAATGGCGTAAGCCGCGAGCCGGCACTCGGCCTCGTCGCGGCCGCCCTGCACCTGCACGGTGATGAACTTGGTGGCGCCTTCGCCGTCGCGCACGATGGCCTGCGCCAGCTGCTGCGACACCGCCACCACGGCCTCGCGCAGCGCGCGGCCGGCGGGGCTGTCGAGGCTGTCGATGCGGGGCAGACCACTCTGACCGGTGGCCGCCAGCACGAAGGAATCGTTGGTGCTGGTGTCGCCGTCGATGGTGATGCGGTTGAAGCTGAGGTCGGCGGCCTCGCGCACCAGTTGCTGCAGCGCCGCCGGGGCCAGCGCGGCATCGGTGGCCATGAAGCCCAGCATGGTGGCCATCTGCGGCCGGATCATGCCGGCACCCTTGGCGATGCCGCTGACAGTGACGGTGTGACCGTCGATCTGCACCTGGCGCGAGGCCGCCTTGGGCAGCGTGTCGGTGGTCATGATGCCCGCGGCGGCCTCGGCCCAGCCGTCCTCGCGCCGGGCGGCCAGCGCGGCGGGCAGGCCGGCCTCGATGCGCTCGACCGGCAGTGTTTCCATGATCACGCCGGTGGAAAACGGCAGCACCTGCTCGGGCGCCAGGCCCATCAGGGCGGCCAGCGCCTCGCAGCTGCGGCGCGCACGCGCCAGGCCGTCAGCGCCGGTGCCGGCGTTGGCGTTGCCGGTGTTCACCAGCAGCGCACGCACGGCACTGCCGGCGGCCAGGCGCTGCTGGCAGATCTGCACCGGCGCGGCACAGAAGCGGTTGGTGGTGAAGACCCCCGCCACCTGCGTGCCGGCGGCGAAGTCGAACACCACCAGGTCGCGCCGGTTGGGCTTGCGCACGCCGGCCATCGCCGTGCCGATGCGCAGGCCCGGAACGGGGTGCAGGGCGGCGGGGTCGGGAGCGGACAGATTGACGGGCATGGTCAGAAGTTGCCGAGGCGAAAGAGAGGTCGAAACAGCGGCAGATTGTAGAAACCGGCGCGCCTGGCCCCGCGCTCAGCGGGCGTCTTCGCGCACGCGGGCGAACAGCACCTGCTCGCCCAGCCGGCCCTGCGCATCGCGCTCGTAGTGGCGCAGCACGCCTTCGCGCTGCAGCCCCAGGGCCTGTTCGGCAAAACGCAGCGCCCGCAGGTTGCCGGCTTCGCTGAGCGCCTGCACGCGCACCGCGCCCAGCGACAGGGCCAGGTCGATGCAGGCCAGCACGGCCTCGCGCATGAGGCCACGGCCCGAGACCTGCGGCTCGCCGACGTAGCCCACCTCGCAGCGGGGCACGGCAAAGTCCCAGCTGTGCAGGTCGACACGGCCGACATAGGCGCCGTCGCCATCGGCAGCGCCCGTCTCGAAGGCGTAGTAGACGAGCACTTCGCCTCGGGCGATGTCCTTGACGTCGTGCTGGAGGAATCGCGCCGCCCAGTCCGCGTCATGCGCGCTCTGCGCCCAGGCGATGAAACCCAGGTAGGGCAGCGAACGGTTCAGGCTGTCGAGGAAGACCGTCGCCAGGGTCTCGGCGTTGTCGGCGCTGGGGAGAACCAGGCGCAGCCGGGGCGTCTGGATGAGGGCCGGAGCCTGCAGCAGGTCGGACGGCTGCATCGTGCGGCGCCCCGCCCAGGCCGGTCAGGCCAGCCGGCCGTGGCAGTTCTTGTACTTCTTGCCGCTGCCGCAGGGGCAGGGGTCGTTGCGGCCCACGCGCACCACTTCGCCAGCGCTCAAGAGGCCCGCGTCGGCCTCCTGCACCACCTCGCCGGTTTCGGTGGGGTGGGTGTAGGTCACGTTGGCCAGTTGCGAGGCCTGCTGTTCCAGGCGCTGTGCGGCCAGGGCGGCCTCGTCCTGGCTCTGGATGCGCACCGTCATCAGCAGGCGCGTCACGTCGCGCTTGACCACGTCGAGCAGCTGGCTGAACAGCTCGAAGGCCTCGCGCTTGTATTCCTGCTTCGGGTTCTTCTGCGCGTAGCCGCGCAGGTGGATGCCCTGGCGCAGGTAGTCCAGGGCCGCGAGGTGTTCGCGCCAGTGGCCGTCGATGCTCTGCAGCAGCACGGCGCGCATGAAGGGCGTGAACTGCTCGCCGCCGACGAGCTCGACCTTGGCCTTGAACGCGGCATCGGCGGTGCTGATCACGCGTTCGAGGATGTCGTCGTCGGTGATGGTCTCGCTGCCTTCGACCTCGGCTTGCAAAGCCAGCTCGACATGCCACTCGTCGCGCAGTTCCTTCTCGAGGCCGGGGAGGTCCCACTGTTCCTCAAGGCTCTCTGCAGGCACGTACTGGCGCACCACCCCGGTCAGGGCACTGTGGCGAAGGCCGGCGATCTGCGCGTCGAGGTTGGTGGACTCGAGGATCTCGTTGCGCTGCTGGTAGATGACCTTGCGCTGGTCGTTGGCGACATCGTCGTATTCGAGCAGCTGCTTGCGGGTGTCGAAGTTGCGCGCTTCGACCTTGCGCTGCGCGTTCTCGATGCTGCGGTTGACGATGCCGGCCTCGATGGCCTCGCCCTCGGGCATCTTCAGCCGATCCATGATGGAGCGCACCCGGTCGCCGGCAAAGATGCGCATCAGCGAGTCATCGAGGCTCAGGTAGAAGCGGCTGGCGCCCGGGTCGCCCTGGCGGCCGGAGCGGCCGCGCAGCTGGTTGTCGATGCGCCGGCTCTCGTGGCGCTCGGTGGCCACGATGCGCAGGCCGCCGAGGCCCTTGACCTGCTCGTGCAGGCTCTGCCACTCGTCCTTGAGCTTCTGCGCGCGCACCTGCTTCTCGGCGTCGGACAGGCTGGCATCGGCCTCGAGGAACTGGATCTGCTTCTCGACGTTGCCACCAAGCACGATGTCGGTACCCCGGCCGGCCATGTTGGTGGCGATGGTCACCATCTTCGGCCGACCGGCCTGGGCGATGATCTCGGCCTCCTTGGCGTGCTGCTTGGCGTTGAGCACCTGGTGCGGCAGCTTGGCCTGCGTCAGCAGCCCGCTGATCAGCTCGGAGTTCTCGATGCTGGTCGTGCCCACCAGCACCGGCTGGCCGCGCTCGTAGCAGTCCTGGATGTCCTTGATGACGGCGTCGTAGCGTTCCTTGCTCGTCTTGTAGATCAGGTCGTTCTCGTCCTTGCGGATCGTGGGCCGGTTCGGCGGAATCACCACGGTCTCGAGACCGTAGATCTCCTGGAACTCGTAGGCCTCGGTGTCGGCGGTGCCGGTCATGCCGCCGAGCTTGGTGTACATGCGGAAGTAGTTCTGGAACGTCACCGACGCGAGCGTCTGGTTCTCGTTCTGGATCTGCACGCCTTCCTTGGCCTCGACGGCCTGGTGCAGGCCGTCGCTCCAGCGCCGGCCCGTCATCAGGCGGCCGGTGAACTCGTCGACGATGATGACTTCGCCGTTCTGCACGACGTAGTGCTGGTCGCGGTTGTACAGATGCCGGGCCCGCAGCGCCGCGTACACGTGGTGCATCAGCGCGATGTTGGCCGGGTCGTACAGGCTCGCGCCCTCGGGCAGCAGGCCGGCCTGCGCCAGCAGCTGCTCGGCCTTCTCGTGGCCACTCTCGGTGAGGTAGACCTGGTGCGTCTTCTCGTCGAGCGTGAAGTCGCCTGCCTCGATGACGCCCTCGCCGGTGCGCGGATCGGCTTCGCCGATCTGCTTCTTGAGGGCCGGGATGATGGCGTTGATGCGCACGTACATCTCGGTGTGGTCTTCGGCCTGACCACTGATGATGAGCGGCGTGCGCGCCTCGTCGATGAGGATGGAGTCGACCTCGTCGACGATGGCGAAGTTCAGGCCTCGCGCCGCCACGCGGTCGGCGAGGTCTTGCACCATGTTGTCGCGCAGGTAGTCGAAGCCGAACTCGTTGTTCGTGCCGTAGGTGATGTCGGCGGCAAAGGCCTGCTGCTTTTGCGCGCGGTCCATGCCCGGCACGTTGATGCCGACGGTGAGCCCGAGGAAGTTGTAGATGCGGCCCATCCACTCGGCGTCGCGGCGCACGAGGTAGTCGTTGACGGTGACCAGGTGCACACCCTTGCCCGACAGCGCGTTCAGGTACACCGGTAGCGTCGCCATCAGCGTCTTGCCTTCGCCGGTGCGCATCTCGGCGATCTTGCCGTGGTGCAGCGCCATGCCGCCGAGCATCTGCACGTCGAAGTGACGCATCTTCAGCACGCGCTTGCTGGCCTCGCGCACCACGGCAAAGGCCTCGGGCAGCAGGTCGTCGAGGTCGGTGCCGGCGGCCACGCGCTCGCGGAAATGCGGCGTCTTGGCGGCGAGTTCGGCGTCGCTCAGCTTCTCGAGGCTGCCTTCGAGCGCGTTGATCTGCTCCACCGTGCGCCGGTAGGTCTTGAGCAGGCGTTCGTTGCGGCTGCCAAAAAGCTGGGTTAGGAACTTGGGGAGCATCGGTTGAGCGGGTTCGTCAGACGCCGCCTCAGATGGGGACGCCAGGGCCGTCCACAAGCCGACATGGGCCCGTAACGGCAAATCTTGCGGATGCTATCACCGGGGCCTGCTGGCCCTGCCCCGCCGGTGGGCGGGCTCAGCGGCGGGCCCGCGTGGTGGGCGTGACTCGCGCCGCGAAGTCCGCCGGCGCCGGGCCACGCCCGCCGGCCAGGAAGCGCGCCGGGTCTTGCGGCACGCCGTCCACCAGCACCTCGAAGTGCAGGTGGGGCCCGGTCGAGCGCCCGCTGTTGCCCACGCTGGCCACCCGCTGGCCGCGGCGCACCAGCGCGCCGAGCTCGACATCCAGCGTCTGCGCATGGGCATAACGCGTGACGAGGCCGTTGCCATGGTCGATTTCCAGCACGTGCCCGTAGGCCGGATGCCATTCACGCGCAACCACCATCCCGCCTGCGGCGGCCACGATCGGCGTGCCCGGCTCGGCCGGGAAATCCAGCCCCGAGTGCAGGGCCGGCCGGCCGTTGAAGGGGTCGGGGCGGAAACCGAAACCCGATCCCACCGGCACGTCCACCGGTGCCTGGCTGGGCACCATCAGCGCAGCCAGCCGTTTTTCCTGCAGTCGCGACTCGAACCAGGTGAAGAGATCGGTCTGCCAGTCGGTCGTTTCGCCCAGGCGCTCGACGGCACCCTGCAACTGCACCAGGCTCGGGCGCGGGGCAGGCACGAACGGGCCACCGCGGGCTGCCGGCGTGGCTGCGGGCGCCGAGCTGCCCGGGTCGGCGGCCGGCAGCGCCTTCAATTCCTCGGCCTTCAGGCCGGCCAGGCCGGCCACCCGCTCGCCCATGGTCTCTAGCTTCACCAGCTTGGCTTGCATCTCGCCGACGCGCTGCGCGATCGCATCGAGGTTGTGGCGCATGAAGCGCTCGCGCTGCTCGATCTCGTCGCGCACGATCAGGCGCACCAGCGGTGCCACCACAGGCCAGCCCTCGCGGGCGGCCTTCAGAAACACGAAGTGGTACACACTGCCCGACACGCCGAGCAGCACGACGACGAGCGCCGCGACCGCGGCCATGATCTGCCAGCGCGACAGGTGCAGCACGCGTGTGCGTGCCACGGTTCCGTGGGTGATGAGCACCTGCATCGCTAGACTTCCTTCATGGCCGTTCCGCCGACATCCTTGCTGCGCTCACAAACCGTGGGCAGCGCACTGGCTCGGCACGACACGCTGGCGAGCCTGCTGCAGCGGGTCCGAGATTCTCGGGCCCGACTGGCGGCTGTCCAAGCCGTGCTCCCCCCGGGCCTGGGTGGGGCCATCGAGGCAGGCCCGCTCGACGAGACCAGCTGGATCCTGCTCGTCAAACACGCCCCGGCGGCGGCGAAGTTGCGACAGTGTGTGCCGCAGATCGAGGCCGCGCTGGCGGCGGCTGGCTTCGAGTTGCGCGTCGTGCGGGTGAAGCTGATGCTGGCACGCTGAAGGAAGGAAGCCCGCCAAGGCCAGAGTGGCCGGCGCCTAGACAGCCGAGCTGCTCAACACTGCGCCGACGAAAGCGTCGTCGAAACAGAACGGGATGCCCGCGGTCGCCTTGAGGCCGCCCGTGGACACCGGTATCGAGAGCCCCCGCGCGGGAGCGTTTGGCGATGGTGCCGGCTTTCGGAATCGAACCGAAGACCTTCCGCTTACAAGGCGGGTGCTCTACCAACTGAGCTAAGCCGGCGGGGACAGCACGGGGGCGCAGGAACAGCCCGCGATTTTAGGCGCGGCACCCGGCTGCCGGCGGGCGCTTCACTTGACGCGCTTGAGTGTCGGGCGCGGAGAGTCGCCACCCGAGGGTGGCGGGGGTTCGTCGTCGGGTTCGTCGGTGGACTCGACACGCTTGTCGGGCGCGGCCTCGCTGGCCGCCGGCTCCGACGAGGCCAGCCGCAGCCCGCCGCGCAAGGGCTCGGGCGCCGGTGTGGCCGCAGCGCCGTCGGCGCCGGCGCCAGTGGCCGCCGTGGACATCGGGAAGGCCATGCCCTGCCCGTTTTCGCGGGCGTAGATGGCCACGACGCTTTCGATCGGCACGTGGATCTCGCGCGTGACCCCGCCAAAGCGCGCCTTGAACTCGATGGCATCGTTGCCCAGGCGCAGGTTCGAGGTGGCCTCGAAGCTGACGTTGAGCACGATCTCGTTGTTCTTCACGTACTCCATCGGCACCTGCACATGGGCCCCCACGTGCACGGCGATGTAGGGCGTGAAGCCGTTGTCGGTGCACCAGTCGTGCAGCGCACGCACGAGGTACGGCCGAGTCGAGCTGCCTGCGTTGTCCGAGAGACCGGCCATCGTGAAGGGAGAGCGTCGGCTGCGGAGGCTTACTTCCGCATCACCTTTTCGGAAGGCGTCAGCGCCTCGATGTAGGCCGGGCGCGAGAAGATGCGCTCGGCGTACTTCAGCAGCGGCACGGCGTTCTTGCTCAGGTCGATGCCGTAGTAGTCGAGCCGCCACAGCAGCGGCGCGATGGCCACGTCGAGCATGCTGAAGTCGTCGCCCAGCATGTACTTGTTCTTCAGGAAGAT
>JAIYDH010000412.1 GCA_027487585.1 Rubrivivax sp. | reverse complement strand
GCCTGCAGGCGGTCCATCACTTTCTGGCCGACGGGGCCGTCGAGTACGGCGTCGGCCTCGCGGGCGTTGTTGAAGAGGAAGGGCGTGTCCCACAGCGCCATTTCCTTGGTGATGCCCACCAGCGTGGCCGTGGAGCCGACCATCATCTCCTGCGCGCCGCCGATCAGCGCCTGCTGCATCTGCGTGTCGGGGCCCAGCGCGGCGGCGCCGATGGCGCGCACCCGCATCTTGCCGCCCGAGGCCTTTTCGACGTGGTCGGCGAAGAACTTCACCGCGCGGCCCTGGTTGCTGTTTTCCACCAGGCCGTAGCCGAAGCGGATGAGGCGCGGCTTGATGTCCTGGGCCAGCGCGGCCAAGGGCGCAGCAAGCAGCGCGCCGGCCAGCGCGCTGGCGATGAAGGTGCGGCGGAAGGTCGTCATGGTTGTCTCCGGTTGACGGTGGGTTTTTGGGGCGGAAAGAGAGAGGTTCGAATGGGTGCCGGGCTCAGCGCATCCAGGCCACGGGCACGGTGACGAGCTGCGGGAAAGCCACCAGCAGCGCCAGCACCACGAGGTAGGCGGCCAGGAAGGGGTTCACGCCGCGGATCACCTGCATCAGCGACATGCGGCCCACGCCGGCCACGACATTGAGCACCGTGCCCACCGGCGGCGTGATCAGCCCGATGGCGCCGTTGAGCACGAACATCAGGCCGAAGTAGACGGGGTCGATGCCGGCCTTCACGGCGATGGGCAGCAGCACCGGCGCGAAGATCAGGATGGTGGGCGTGAGGTCCAGCGCCGTGCCCACGAGCACCAGCACCAACATCATCACCACCATCAGCAGCTTGGGGTTCTCGATCAGCGGGCCGAGCCAGCCGCCCAGCGTGCCGGGCAGGTCGGCCAGCGTGATCATGTAGCTGGCCACCTGCGCGCCGGCGCACAGGAACATCACCACGGCGGTGGTGCGCGCGGCGTTCACGAGCACCGGCCCGAGCTCGGCGACACGCATCTCGCGGTGCACGAAGAAGGCCACCACCAGGGCATAGAACGCGGCTACCACGGCGGCCTCGGTGGGCGTGAACACGCCCGTCTTCATGCCGCCGATGATGATCAGCGGCATCAGCAGCGCCCAGAACGCCCGGCCCGTGGCGCGCAGCCTCTGGCGCATCGGCAGCGCCTCGCCGGCCGGCAGCGCCATGCCGCGCAGCATGAGCCGCCAGGTGACGAGCAGCGCCGCGCCCATCATCAGCCCGGGCACGATGCCCGAGAGGAACAGCGCCGAGATCGAGGTGTTGGTGGTGACGCCGTAGATCACGAACGGCATCGACGGCGGAATGATCGGCGCGATGATGCCGCCGGCCGCGATGAGTCCGCCCGAGGTGCCGATCGGGTAACCCTGCTGGCGCATCATCGGCAGCAGGATGGTGGCCAGGGCCGCGGTGTCGGCCAGTGCGCTGCCGCTCATGCTGGCCATCAGCACCGCGGCGCCGATGGCGACGTAGCCAAGCCCACCCTTGATGTGGCCGACCCAGGCCTGCGCCATCTCGATGATGCGGCGGCTGATGCCACCGGCGTTCATCAGCTCGCCGGCGAGCACGAAGAAGGGCACGGCCAGCAGCGGGAAGCTGTCCACGCCGGCCACGAGGTTCTGCGCCAGCAGCTGGGTGTCCCAGAACCCCAGCACCCAGGCCATGCCGGCGCCGGTGAGCACGAGCGCCAGCGCCATGTTCATGCCGGTGGCGATGAGCACCAGCATGCCGACGATGAACACCCACAGGGCTTGTGTTTCGGGGCTCATGGGGCGCTCCTGTTCACTCGGCTTCGAGCGCGTGGCCCAGGTCGAGCGGCCGCCGGGTCACGAGCTCGACCAGGGCGGTCACGGCGATGGTGGCGCTGCACAGCAGCGCTGGCAGCGGCAGCAGCGCGGTCGGGTAGCCCAGCACCACCGAGCGGCTGCCCAGGCCCACCAGTACCTGTTGCCACGCGCCCCAGGCCACCAGCGCGGCGGCCAGCAGCACCAGCAAGCGGATCAATGCCGTCCACACTGCCAGCGCGGTGGGGCGCTGGCGCAGCCGCGCGGCCAGGCTCGTGAACGCCATGTGCTCGCCGGCGGGGTAGGCGGCGGTGGCGCCGATGAACACCATCCACACGAAGAGCAAGCGCGAGAGCTCTTCGCTGGCGGCGATGCCGCTGCCGAAGCCGTAGCGAAGCACCACGTTCACGAACACCAGCAGCGCCATCAGCGCCAGGCAGGCGGCCATGGCGGCGTGCAGCACGCGGCGCAGCGGCTTCATCGGCGGGCCTCCGCCGGCTGGCCGTGCAGCCACAGCGCCACCTGGATCTGCAGCAGCGCGGTGGGCAGCGTGGCGTCCAGGCTCAGCACGCGGGCTTCGTCCAGCGGGGGCTCGAGCGCCTCGAACTGGCTGGCCACCAGCGAGCCGTGGAAGAAGTGGGTGCCGGCGCGTGCCGCCACGCGCAGCGCGGCCTCGGCCGGCGTGATGGCCAGGTACACGAAGCGCAGGCCCGGCACCGCCGAGCGCAGCCGGTCGCGGTAGCGGCGCTTCAGCGCCGAGCAGGTGAGCACCGCGCCGCCGGGGTGGCGCGCCAGCTCGGCGACCAGCGTGTCGAGCCAGCCGTCGCGGTCGGCGTCGGTCAGCGGCGTGCCCTCGGCCATCTTGTGGCGGTTTGCGGCGCTGTGGAAGTCGTCGCCCTCGATCAGCGGCAAGGCCTCGGCCTGGGCCAGCACCGCCCCGAGGCTGGACTTGCCGCAACCGGCCACACCCATCACAACGATCGACGACATGCTTGGACAGCGCTATCCGAAGTGAGCCAAGAAAATCGGAGCTCCTGTGCCCCGCAGACGCAGTGTCTTCCCGGGGTGGTACTCCGATTGAGATAGCGCTATCCTATTGATCGCCGAGCTGTTCGGCGTCCGTGGTTTCCCCTACATCCCCCGATGTCCTCTGCTGGCCGATCCCGTGCGTCCGGACGCGTCACGCTCGCCGATGTGGCGCGCCTGGCCGAGGTGAGCCCGATCACCGTGTCGCGCGCGCTGCGCGGCGAGCGCGCCGTGGCCCCCGAGCTGGTGCTGCGTGTGCAGGCCGCCGCGCGCACGCTGGGCTACGTGCCCGACCCCGCCGCGCGGGCGCTGGCCTCGGCGCGCAGCGCGCACGTGGCGCTGCTGATCCCGCTGCTCACCAACGCGCTCTTCGTCGACGTGCTCGAGGCCGTGCAACGCACGCTGCGGCCGGCCGGGTACCAGACGCTGATCGGCATCACCCACTACGACGCCGCCGAGGAAGAACAGCTGCTGCGCGAGCAGCTGCTGCACCGCCCCGCCGGCCTGCTGGTGACGGGCTTCGACCGCAGCGAGGCCGCGCGCGAGCTCATCGCCACCAGCGGCGTGCCCTGCGTGCACCTGATGGAAACCAGCGGCGCGCCCGGCGTGCACAGCGTGGGCCTGTCGCAGGCCGATGCCGCGGCGGCGTTGACGCGCCACCTGCTGGCGCGTGGCCACCGCCGCATCGCCTTTGCCGCCGCGCAGCTGGACCCGCGCACGCTGCAGCGCCTGGAGGGCTGGCGCCGCACGCTGCGCGCCGCCGGGCTGCACGCACCGACGCTGGAGTGGCTGAACCCCGCGCCGTCCTCACTGGCACTGGGCGGCACGATGTTCGAGCAGATCCTCGGCCAGACGCCCGCGGTGGACGCGGTGTTCTTCTGCAACGACGACCTCGCCCAGGGCGCGCTGCTGACGGCGCTGCGGCTGGGCGTGGCCGTGCCCGGGCGCATTGCGGTGGCCGGCTTCAACGACCTGACCGGCAGCGAGCAGATGCAGCCGCCGCTGACGACGGTGCGCACGCCCCGCGGCGAGATCGGCAGCGCCGCCGCGACGATGCTGATGAAGCTGATGCGCGGCGAGGCGGTGGAGACGCCGACCGTCGACCTGGGCTTCGAGCTGGTCCTTCGCTCCAGTGCGTGATGGTGCCCCCCAGCTCGCTCTCGCTCGCAGCCCCCCGAGGGGGAGGCCCCGCGGTGGCCCGGCGGAGCCGGTTCCGCGCGGGTGGCTGGGCCGGTGCGGGCTATGGGCTTGCGTCAATCAGCGCCAGGGCGCGCTGACGCGCGGCCTCGGGCAGGAAGCTCGCGGCCGCGGCCTGGCGGGCCATGGCGAGCAGGTCGTCTCGCGTGAGCGGTGTCTCGCGCAGCAGCGCCTCGGCTTCGGAGCTGGGCGTGACGCAGCTCATCAGCCGGTTGTCGGTGTGGTAGCTCAGCGAGACGCCGGCCCGCCACAGCGCCGTGATCGGGTGCGTGGCCACGCTGTCGGCCGCGCCGGTGTGCACGTTGCTGGTGGGGCAGACCTCCAGGTGCAGGCCCAGCGCCCGCGCTTCGTCCACCAGCGCGGCGGGTGCGGCGCCGGTGAGCGCGTCGACCAGGCGCACGCCGTGGCCGATGCGGCGCGCGCCCAGGCGGCCGGCTTCGAGCACGCGATCGGCGCTGTCGGCCTCGCCGGCGTGCAGCGTGATCGGCAAGCCCGCCTCGCGCACCAGGGCCAGCGTGCGCGCGTGCTTGGCCGGCGGATGGCCGGCCTCGGCGCCGGCGAGGTCGAAGCCGATGACGCCGCGGCCCATCCAGCGCAGCGCCAGTTCGGCGGCGCGGCGCGTGGCGGCCTCGTCTTCGTGGCGCATCGCGCAGACGATCAGGCCACTGTGGCTGAGCAGCGGCAGCCGGCTTTCGGCCAGGCCCTGCAGCATCGCCTCCACCGCGGCGTCGCCCGGCGTGCCGTGCGGCTCGAAGAGCAGCGGCGCGATGCGGAACTCGCCCAGCACCACGCCGTCGTCGGCGGCGTCGTCGGCGGCCTCGCGGGCCACGCGGCGCATCGCCTCGGGCGTGGCCATCGCGGCCACGGTGAGGGCAAAGCCTTCGAGGTACTTCAGCAGGCTGCCGGCGTGGGCGTTGGC
>JAIYDH010000002.1 GCA_027487585.1 Rubrivivax sp. | reverse complement strand
CCTCAGCTCATGCAGCAGCGCCTGGCGCAGCCGCTCAAGCTGCGCAGCCTTCGGCTGAACGAGGGCCGCACGCGGGCGATGGCGGTGGCCATGGACGCCGGCGGCCAGCCCGTGCCGCAACCGGTGATGGCCACCTATGGCGCTGCCGGCGCGATGGAAGGCACGGCGCGCGATCTGCTGACCTTCAACCGTGCCTTGCTGGCCGGGCGCGTGGTCAGCGCGTCATCGCGCCAGGCCATGTGGACCGGTGAACCGAAGTGGGGCTATGCCGGCCTGGGTGTGTGGGCCTTCAGCGCGCCACTGGCCGGCTGTGCCGAGCCCGTGCAACTGGTGGAGCGCCGCGGCTATGTGGGCGGCATCCAGGCACGCAACATCATCGTGCCGGAGCGGGGTGTGTCGGTCGTGGTGTTCAGCAACCAGGCCGATTTCGACTTCGGCGAGATCTGGCAGGGCAAGGGCTTCTCGCATGACGTGCTGGCCGCGGCGCTGTGCGCGGCGGCCAGCCCGGCCGCGCCGGTGCGCCAGTGAGCCTGGGGAACGGGAAGGAACACGCGTCTCCGCTGCGCAGGAGGCTCGACGCAGGCCCAAAGCCCACCCAATCGAGAACTGAGGCTGCCAAGGCGCGCTCCTTGGCGGCCCGGCCCACTTGCAGCGCGCCGAGAGAGCGGCAACCTCCACGACTTGCGTCGGGTGGCTCCATCGTCTCTGCAGGAGCGGGTACCGTCTCTCAGCCGCCTTGGCGTGAAGGTGCCCAATCAGTTTTCAACTGTCTCCCGGGCCCCAGCGGCGGCATTGCAGCGGTTGCGGTCCTCCACGTTCGGGTGCGGTTTTGACGGTAACCGGCATCAAGCAGTCGTTGGTCGAAGCGAAGTTGCGCTGGGTGATGGTCGGCTGTCTGGGCAACAGAGCCCGATGGGTTCGCCCGTACCGCATCATTGGCGTCCATGAAATCGGCTTCTGAACCTGGGGTTGTAGCGACCGCGCCCGATGCGGGCGCGAGAAAGAACCCGCTGAGCCCGAAGAAGCTCTTGCTGACGAAGTGGACGGCGGTGAAGCCGCGCAATCGCGAGAAGCACTTCGTGGTCACGCGGGTTGTCGAGCCCGAGCCACCATCGCTGCTTGTCGAGCACGTCGAACTGGAAGCGGTGCACTCCAAGCAGGTGTATCTCCTTCACTGGCGCGAGCTGACCGACGCCAGCCTGTGGCGCCAAGGCTGGGCTTGACGCGAGGCCGTCCTCGCCGTCTGCTGTCTGGGTACGCAGACTGGCGCTATCGACCCTGAGCGGCCTTTGATCGTGAGCCCCACCCCTTCCGTTCGGGCTGAGCCTGTCGAAGCCCCTCCGCTGCATCGCGCACCGCCTGCCGCTCTGGGAGGCGTTGTGGTGTTCTGCCCGAACGCAAACCCTGGTTGTTGCAAAGGGCTGTGCGGGCCGGGGCTGCGGCGTGATCTTGAAGCGCCGAGCAGCGCAGGGTTCATGGCCGCGCGCGCAGCGCGCTTCGTGAACTGACTCGCCGCAAGTGTTTGAGCGGAGTTCGCAACGCGAACGTAGCGAGTTTTGCGGCGGGCCATGAACTCGAGCAGCACAGCAGTCGGCCCGCAGGGCCGACCGCTTCAACTCACGCCGCAGCCCCCGCCCGCACAGCTCTTTGCCGCCTCGGTGCGACGCGCCTCACCCCACTACCGCGACTCGCGGAACTCCGGTGCGGCTGCAATGCCACGCAAGAAGGCCTCGGCGCGCGCCAGTTGCTCCAGGCTCACGTACTCGTCGGCCTGGTGGGCCTGGCTGATGCTGCCGGGCCCGCAGACGACCGTGCTCATGCCGGCGCGCTGGAAGAGGCCGGCTTCGGTGCCAAACGCGACCAGCGTGGTGCGCGGGCTCGCCGCCAGCCGCTGCGCCAGGCGCACGGCCGGCTCGTCGGCGCGGGCGCTGAAGGCCGGCATCGACGCAAAACGCTCGAAGCGGAAGCCGCTGGCGGCATCGACCGCGTGCATCTCGGGCTCGAGTGCGCGCGCCCGTTGTTCGACGCGGGCTTGCATGGCGTCGGCATCGCGGCCGGGGGGCAGGCCGGGCAGATCGCGGAACTCGTAGTGCACCCGGGCCAGCTCGGGCACGATGTTGTCGGCCACGCCGCCATCGAAGCGGCACACGGCGGCGGTGCTGTAGGGCACGTCGAAGCCCTCGAAGCGCGGCTCGGTGTCGCGCAGTTCGTCGGCGAGGTCGGCAATGGTGCTCACCAGGCGCGCCGCAGCCTGCACGGCGTTCACCGAGCTGGGCGTCTGCGACGAATGCGCCGCCTTGCCGTGCACGCGGCAGCGCCAGCGGTGCACGCCCTTGTGGGCCAGGGCCGGCACCATCGACGTGGGCTCGCCCACCACGCACATGGCCGGGGCGATGCCGGCGTCGCGCAGATCGGCCACCAGGTTGAGGGCGCCGAAGCCGCCGGTTTCTTCGTCGTAGCTGAAAGCGAAGTGGATGGGGTGCGGCAGGTCGGCCTCCAGCCAGGCGCGGGCCTGGGCGACGACGAGGCCGATCCAGCCCTTCATGTCGGCGCTGCCGCGGCCGTAGAGGCATGGCCCTTCGGGGCCCGGGCGCAGCTCCGCACCGAGCGGGTCGACCCGCCAGTCCTGGCCCTCCCAGGGCACGGTGTCGGTGTGGCCCGAGAGCACCAGCCCGCCGGGCGTGGCGGGCCCGAGCGTGGCAAAGAGGTTGGCCTTGCGGCGCTCGTCGTCGTAGGTCAGGCGCAGCGGCACCTGCAGCGCGCGCAGGTGGTCGGCGATGCAATCGATCAGCGGCAGGTTGCTCAGCTCGCTGCGGGTGTCGAAGCGCACCAGGCGCTGTGCCCAGGCCAGGCCGTCGTCGGAAAGAAGGTCGTTGCTCATGGCGCGCACTCTAGCGCCGCGCAGGACTAGTGAGCCCAAGCGCCCTGGCGCCGGGCATCAGGGCCTGGCCGCGGGCGCTGTCGCTGGCTGTTGCGACGCCAGCATCCGCGCTTCGCGCATCAGCACGCGGTGGAAGCTCTGGGCGCGCTCGAGCCAGGCGTTGAACGCGGCACCGGTCATGGTCTCGTTCTTGAACGCACCCTGGGCCATGAACTGGCGCCATTCGGGCAGCGCCCGCACCTGCTCGAGCACGTCGGCGTAGTAGGCCACCTGCACCGGCGTGGCGCCTGGCGTGGTGAAGACGCCGCGCAGCATGAGGTACTGCACCGGAATGCCGAACGACATGCAGGTGGGCAGGTCGGACCAGGCCGAGGTGGCGGTGATCTTGTCGCGGTAGTCGAGCGGCCGGCTGTCGAACACGCACAGCGGGCGCAGCTTGCCCTCGCGCCAGAGTTTCTCGCCTTCGATGGGGTTGTTCACCGTCATGTCCACTTCGCCGGCGGCCAGGGCGCGGGCGACGTCGCCACCGCCCTTGAGCGGCACGTAGCTCACGC
Source organism: Rubrivivax sp. (assembly GCA_027487585.1). Lineage (GTDB taxonomy): Bacteria > Pseudomonadota > Gammaproteobacteria > Burkholderiales > Burkholderiaceae_C > Rubrivivax. The sequence goes on along the minus strand of JAIYDH010000002.1, from coordinate 1,405 downwards.
GTGCGGCGGCCGCGGTCTCCAGCAGCACCGACACGAGTTGATCCTCCTGCTTGCTGCCGGTGCCGCCGAAGCGCAGGCTGCCACGCGGCGCCTGCCGCATCTGCAACATCAGCTCGCTCGGCGTGCGCACGGCCGACTCGGCGCGCACCCACAGCAGGAACTGGTCCTGTGCGAGCATCTTCACGGGGGTCAGGTCGTTCCAGCGGAAATCAGTGCCGGTGGCCAGCGGCGTGGTGAACAGGCTCGACAGCGTGATGATCAGCTTGTGCGGGTTGCCGCGCGCGGCCTTCACGTCGAGCAGGCCCTCGGCACCGGAGTTGCCCGCCCGGTTGACGACCTGCACGGGCTGCTTCATCAGCTTGTACTTCGCAATGAGCTCGGCCAGCAGCCGCGCCATCTGGTCGGCACCACCGCCGGTGCCGGCCGGCACCACCAGCTCCACCGGCTGGCTGGGCTCCCAGGTTTGCGCGGCCGCTGGGCCTGCGCAGAGCAAGATACCGAGGGCCAGCAAGAAACGTCGAGACATGGGCGGCGCTCCTGGCGCGTGGGTGAACTGTGGACGATCGGGCCTGGGTGGCGCGTTGTCGACCGGGGAAAAGACCGGTTGCAGCGCCTCAAGGCAAGCAAATGTGTCCGGCTTCAGAGCGCGGGCCGCGCCCGAAACGGCGCATCAGGGAAGCCAGCGCCGGGCCAGCTCCGTGAAGTCACTTGCGCTGTGCCAGACCGGCATCTGCATCTGCGCCGGCAGGTGGCTGTAGCGGTGCAGCAGCAACAGGCGCAACAGCGCGTCGCGCTGGTCGCGCGGCACTGGCATGCCGTAGCCGCCGAAGAAGGCGTCCGCGCGTGCCGCCTGGCCTTCGACTAAGAAGCACAGCGGGCCGAGCCAGTCGTACTCGCGCGGGCCGACGAGGCCGTCGCCGAAGTCGATCATGCCGCTGAGCTGCGTGCCTTCGGCGAGCAGGTTGAACGGCGTGAACTCGCCGGTCAGCATCACATCCGGTCCCTCGGGCACCGGGCCCTGGAGGAAGGCGCCGAGCTGATTGAGCAGATGCGGTGGCAGCCCGGTGCGGCGCTGGCGTGCCTCGCAGCGCTCGCGCTGGCCGCGCAGGAACTCGGGCCAGCGTGGCGCCACGGCCTGCATCGGCGCCACCGGCAGCGCGTGCAGCTCGGCGGCCACGCGGCCGATAGTGTGCAGCAGCGCGCACTTCTGCGCCTCGCTGCAGTCGGCCCAGCCGTGCTCGAGCGTGCGGCCGGGCAGGCGCGACATCACCAGGTAGGGCCAGCCCTCGTGTTCGCCCTCGGCCTGCAGCTCGGGCGTGGGCAGCGATAGCCGGCCCTGAACCTGGGCCAGTGCGGAGCGCTCGAAGGCAAAGTGGTCGCGCAGAAAGGGCGGGTAGAGCTTGAT
>JAIYDH010000071.1 GCA_027487585.1 Rubrivivax sp. | reverse complement strand
GCCAACGCCGACATCCAGAAGTTCCTGATCGACGGCTTCACCAGCGCCGCCATGGCCAAGGTGGGCACCAGCGCGCTCGAGAACCGCAAGCTCGGCTACCTGATCGACGGCGACATCGTCGTGCCGCACAAGGACGAACTGCTGTTCGTGGCCGCAGCTCAGGTGCGTGCGTTGTCGGCCAGCGGTTACCGCCCGCCGGTGCGCACGCTGTTCCCGGTGGCCGGCCGCAACGCCACCGCCACCATCCAGGGACAGCTGGCCAACATGCGCGACGGCGGCTTCGTCAGCGCGCACGACTTCCACATCGCCATGCTGATTGCCGAAGTGGTGTGTGGCGGCGATGTCGACGGCGGCAGCCTCGTCACCGAGGAGTACCTGCACACGCTGGAGCGCGACCGCTTCTGTGCGCTGCTGGACCACCCCAAGACGCAGGAACGCATCATGGGCATGCTGCAGACCGGCAAGCCCGTCAGAAATTGACCACCCCCGTAGCGCCTTCGGCGCTCCCCTAAAGGGGGCGCCGCCGGCGGCCCGGCGAAGCCGGTTCCGCGGCGGCCGCTTGGCAAAGACACTGGAGATCACGACATGAGACAGATCCAAGACGCCTACATCGTCGCCGCCAGCCGCACGCCCATCGGCAAGGCGCCGCGCGGTGTGTTCCGCCACATGCGGCCCGACGACCTGCTGGTCGCGGCCGTGAAGAGCGCGCTGGCCCAGGTGCCCGGCCTCGACCCCAAGGCCATCGAAGACGCCATCATCGGCTGCAGCTTCCCCGAGGGCGAGCAGGGCATGAACATGGCCCGTGTGGCGATGGTGCTCGCCGGGCTGCCGCATTCGGTGGGCGGTGTCACCGTCAACCGCTTCTGCGCCAGCGGCCTGACGGCGCTGCAAATGGCGGCGGACCGCATTCGCGTCGGCGAGGCCGACGTGATGATCGCCGGCGGCGCCGAGAGCATGAGCATGGTGCCCATGGGCGGCAACAAGCCGAGCTTCAACCCCGAGGTCTTTGCCAAGGACGAAAACGTCGGCATCGCCTACGGCATGGGCCTCACGGCCGAGAAGGTGGCCACGCAGTGGAAGGTGAGCCGCGAAGACCAGGACGCCTTCGCGCTGGCCTCGCACCAGAAGGCGCTGGCGGCGCAGGCCACGGGCGAGTTCGCCGCCGAGACCGTGGCCGTCGACGTGATCTCGCGGATGCCAAACCTCGCCACCGGTGAGGTGAGCGTGAGCACGCGCACGGTGCGGCTGGACGAAGGTGCACGCCCCGACACCAGCCTCGAAGGCCTGGCGAAGCTGAAGCCCGTGTTTGCGGCCAAGGGCAGCGTCACGGCCGGCAACAGCTCGCAGACCAGCGACGGCGCCGGTGCGCTCATCCTGGCCAGCGAGCGCGCGTGCAAGCAGTTCGACCTCAAGCCGCTGGCGCGCTTCGTCAGCTTCGCGGCGCGTGGCGTGGCGCCCGAGATCATGGGCATCGGCCCCATCGAGGCCATCCCGGCGGCGTTGAAGTACGCGGGCCTCACGCACAACGACCTCGACTGGATCGAGCTCAACGAGGCCTTCGCCGCCCAGGCGCTGGCCGTCATCCGCACCTGCGGGCTGGATCCCGCCAAGGTCAACCCGATGGGTGGCGCCATCGCCCTGGGCCACCCGCTGGGTGCCACCGGCGCCATCCGCGCCGCCACCGTGGTGCACGCACTGCAGCGCCGCCAGCTGAAGTACGGCATGGTGACGATGTGCGTGGGCATGGGCCAGGGCGCGGCCGGCATCCTGGAACGCGTGTGATGTCGGCCCCGCCATCGAAGGAGACCGCATGAGCATCAAGACCGCCACCATCAACGGCGTCGCCACCATCGAGATCGCGCGCCCGGAGAAGAAGAACGCGCTCACCGTGGCCATGTACCAGGCCATGGCCGACGCGCTGAACGCCGCGCGTGAAGACGGCGCCGTGCGCGCGGTGCTGATCACCGGCCAGCCCGGCATCTTCACCAGCGGCAACGACGTCGAGGACTTCCTCACGCGCCCGCCCGGCCAGGGCAGCGACTCGATGGACTCGCCGGTGTTCCGCTTCATGCGCGCGCTGCTCGACTGCGACAAGCCCGTGGTGGCGGCCGTCACCGGTGCGGCCATCGGCATCGGCACGACGATGTTGCTGCACTGCGACTTCGTCTACGTCTCCGACGAGGCCCGTCTGGCGATGCCCTTCGTGGCGTTGGGCCTGGTCCCCGAGTACGCCAGCAGCCTGTTGGTGCCGCAGCTGATGGGCCACCGCCGCGCGGCTGAGAAGCTGCTGCTCGGCGACCCCTTCACGCCCGAGCAGGCCGTGGAGTGCGGCATCGCCAGCGCCGTGCTGCCGGCCAGCGAGGTGGTGGCGCATGCGCGCCGCGTGGCCGAGCGCTTCAACGCGCTGCCGCCCGGCGCCGTGCGCGAGGCCAAGCAGCTGATGCGCGCGCCGCAGCGCGAGCTGACGCTGCAGACCATCCGCACCGAGGGCGCGGTCTTCGGCCGCCGCCTGCGCAGCCCCGAGGCGATGGAAGCCTTCCAGGCCTTCCTGCAGAAGCGCAAGCCCGACTTCAGCAAGTTCTGACTCGGATACGGGCTGCCATGTCGCTCACCGCCAAGCTCATGCTCTCGCCACTGCTCGTGGCGCAGGCCTTGCGCACGCGCTCGAAGCTGCCGGTGCTGCCCGAGGCCGCCGGCCCGCGTGTCGGCGTGGTCGGGCGCGGGCCGGCGCTGCGGCTGCTGATCACGGGTGACTCATCCGCGGCCGGCGTGGGCGTGGTGCACCAGCGCGACGCGCTGGCCCTGCGGCTGGCGCAGGAACTGGCCACGCGTGGTGGCCGCCAGGTGCACTGGCGGCTCCTGGCGCAGAGCGGGCTCACGACCGCGCAGACGCTGGCGCTGCTGGAGCGCGAGCACCCGGCGGCCGGGCCGGACGGGCACTTCGACATCGCGGTGGTGGTCACCGGCGTCAACGATGTCGTCGACCAGATCCCTTCACACCGCGCGGTGGCCGTACGCGAGGCGCTGGCCAACCGGCTGCGCAACGGCCTCGGTGCGGCGCACGTCGTGTTTGCGCCGCTGCCGCCGGTGCACCTGTTCCCGGGCCTGCCGCAGCCCCTGCGCTGGGTAGCCGGCGCCGACGCCAAGCGCCACGACCGTGCGCTGGGCGAATGGGCGCGCACCCGCAGCGACGTCTCGCGCGCCGAGATCGAGCTGCCGCTGAACGCCGGGCTGATGGCCGACGACGGCTTCCACCCCGGGCCCACCGTCTACCGCATCACGGCCCACGCCATCGCCTTGCACGTGCACCAACAAGGCCTGCTCGCCGCCGGCTGAGCCCCGCGGCCCTCGATTCGGGCCCACGAGCCTGCATTCCGGCGCACGCGGCGGTGGCGCGTCACGGCGGCTTCCACAATCGCCGGCATGAACTCCACGCTCGACACCGAACGCGGCCCCTTGCCCGGCCTGCCCCCGGCCCACGTGCTGCGCGCCTACCTCGTGGGCTGCGTGCCGCTGCTGGTGGTGTACATGATCGCGACTGAAACCGACGGCGACCTCAGCCGCGGTTTCGATCTGCTCAACGCGCTCGGCGCCACCTTCCGCTTCGTCGGCCCGGCCTTCGTGCTGCTGCTGCCGGTGTGGGACATCACCGGTTGGCTCGAGCGCGCCGGCGTGCGCGTGGGCCTGCTGCTGCTGGCGCACGGCGCACTGGCCATCGTGTTTGCCGTGGCGGTGCAATGGAGCAGCTACGGCCTGATCTGGCTGTGGAGCGGCCCGGCCGCGGCCGAGCGGGCCTTGAACGCCTGGTTCATCTGGCAGGCGATGTTCATGATGATGATGTACTGGGCTGCGGCGGGCGGCTTCACCGCCTACCGCGCGGTGCGGCGCGCGCGGGCCGAGGCGGCGGCCAGCGCGCAGGCGCGCGAGCTGCTCGCGCGCAGCGAGCTCGAGGCGCTGCGCAGCAAGCTCAACCCGCACTTCCTGTTCAACACGCTGCACGGCATCGTCACGCTGGTGCGCAAGGATTCGGTGCGCGCCGAGCGTGCGCTCTTGATGTTCAGCGACCTGCTGCGCTACGTGCTCGACACCGAAAAGGCCGGCAGCGACGCCGTGCCGCTGGCCGACGAGCTGGCCTTCACGCGCGACTACCTGGCGCTGGAGCAGCTGCGCCTGGGCGACCGGCTGCAGGTGCAGTGGCAGGTGGAGCCGGCGGCCGAGGCGGTGGAGATCCCGGTGCTGACGCTGCAGCCGCTGGTGGAGAACGCCATCAAGCACGCCTTCAACCCGCGCACGCTGCCCGGCACGCTGGTGATCTCGGCCCGCGTCGCGGCGGGCGAGCTGCAGCTGGTGGTGCGCGACGACGGCCCCGGCGCCACCGCGCAACCCGCCGCCGCCGGCCATGGCCTGGGCCTGGCCACCGTGGCGCGCCGGCTGGCCTTGCTGCACGGCGAGCGCGGCACGCTGGCGGTGCACACCGCGCCCGGTGCCGGCTTCGAGGTGCGGGTGCAGCTGCCCGCGTCCGACGGCACGGGGAGCCTGTGATGAGCCTGCGCCCCGATCCGCTGCCCGTGGTGCTGTGCGACGACGAACCGCTGGCCCGCGAAGCCCTGCGCGACCTGATCGCCGCCGATGATCGCCTGCTGCTGGTGGGCGAGGCGGCCGACGGCGCGCAGGCGCTGAAGCTGCTGCGCGCGCTGAAGCCGCGCCTGGTGTTCATGGACATCCAGATGCCCGAGCTCACCGGCCTGGAGGTGGTGCGCCAGCTCGCCGGGCTGCAACCCTGGCCGGCCATCGTCTTCACCACCGCCTACGACCAGCACGCCGTCACGGCCTTCGAGCTGCACGCGGTGGACTACCTGCTCAAGCCCTTCAGCCGCGAGCGCTTCGGTGCGGCTGTCGAGCGCGTGCTGGCGCCGCACGCCGACCCCAGCGCCACAGCAGCAGAGCAGGCGCTCGCCAGCCGCGCCGACGCGCCGCTGGAGCGCGTGCTGGTGCGCGATCGCGGGCAGATCTTCCCCATCGCGGTGGCCGAGATCGAGTACCTCAAGAGCGACAGCAAGTACACGGCCATCGCCGCGCGCGGCAGCCAGTTCTATGTGCGTGTGCCATTGGCTGAGCTGGAACCGCGGCTGCCGAAGGCCCGTTTCCTGCGCGTGCACCGCAACGCCATCGTCAACCTGGACTTCGTGGTCTCGATGAAGCCCGACGAGCAGTCGCAGCTGGAGCTGCTGATGAAGGACGGCAGCACGCTGCTGGCCAACCGCGACGCCAGCAAGGCGCTGCGCGACGCGGCGATCTGATCGGCCTTACCGGAACAGCCCCAGCCGCTGGGCCTCGAGTGCCGCTTCGGCGCGCGAGCTCACGTTGAGCTTGCGGTAGATCTGCTTCACGTAGTCGGCGATGGTGTGGCGGCTCAGGCCGAGCTGCACGCCGATCTCTGGCAGCGTGTAGCCCTTGGCCACGCGCAGCAGCACCTCGCTCTCGCGGTCGGTGAGGTTGACGTTGGGCAGCAGGTTGCTCTGCGCCTGCGGCCGGCTCTTGGCACTGAAGTAGGCCATCACGCGGCGCGCGATGCTGGGGCTGAGCGGCGGCTCGCCCTGGCTGATGCGCTGCAGCTGCTCGGTGATGAGCTCGCGTGCCTGTTCCTTGAGAATGTAGCCAAAGGCGCCAGCCTGCAGCGCCGGGAACAGGTGCTCGTCGTCGTCGTGGATCGTGACGACCACGCTCTG